>DATHKF010000472.1:0-3238 GCA_035489505.1 Bacteroidia bacterium
CAGGTTTACATTGGCGAATGGGACCCGAAAACAGGAAAGATGATTGGCGCATACGACAGTTTGAAAATTCATGATGGCCTTGGACAGTACACCGTGAGAACCGACAAAGAAGGAATCATGACGTACGAAGGTGTGATCAACATGAAAACACCAAAAGGAACATACATGCAGTTTCCGTTTCAGTCGCAGTACATTGTGGCGCGACCATCTGCAACTGCAAGCGCTGAGAAAATGAATGTGATGTATGCCGGCCTGGAAAATCCAATAGCCGTTTCTGTTCCCGGTGTGCCGAATGAGAAGGTACGCGTAACCTGCGATAATGGAGTACTTACTCCGCTTGGCGGTGGCAGGTACAATGTTACCAATCCGAAAGCGGGGATCTGCCACATCAATATCAGCGCAGAAACTGACAGTGGAAAAGTTAAACCGATGGGCGTTCAGGAATTCCGCGTAAAGAATCTACCTGCTCCTTTGGTTTATCCTTCCGGTGTTACCAATCCGCGGCCTAAAGCTTCAGAGATCGGCAACAGCCTTGGGTTAGTGTGCACGTACGGTCCGGAATTTGTGTTTAATGCGCGCGCCACTGTTGTTTCGTATGAACTGACAGTAATGGCCAGTTCCGGTATTCTTTACTCCAACGAGAATATCCGTGGATACCAGATTCCACAGGCTGCCAAGGATGTCATGAAAACAGCACGACGCGGCACAAAAGTGATGTTTACCAATATCAAATCGGTTGGTGCAGATGGTGTACAGGTTAAATCCCCGGATTGCACATACACAATTCAATAATCATTCTGGTAGTGTATCAGTTTGAAGTGCCAGTTAATATTTGTGGAATGGAAACGGTTAAAACCGTTGAGCTAGATTGCTGATTCCATTGCCGGGGGCTTAAGCCCCCGGCAATGGATAGCCCATATATGTTTAACCGCTTAAGCGGTTTTCATAAACGCTTAATATCCAAACTGAGACACTACCATCATTCTTGGTGAGCGGTGACCAATGGCGCAAGCGGGCAGGATCCTTACGGACTGCCCGCTTTGCTTTTCCTGATTATTCCTGGTCGCATTTTGCAAACCCCGCACATTTATGAATTCACAGACCGAAAAACCGGTCGGGATTGTTATTTTTGCATTATGCCAAGGCAAACTGGTATCTACCGCTTACTCATTATCGCTGTTTTTGCAATGTTTTCGAATCATTTGCCCGGGCAAATGACGATCAACAGCGCTGTTACGGCCAATCAAATGATCCAGTCGCTCATCGGACAGGGAATTGCCGTTTCTAACGTGCAGCTGAACTGCGCCCAGGGCTCTTACGGCACATTCAATAACGGCAACACAACCAATCTCGGAATCAACAACGGAATTCTGCTGACCACCGGAAATGCAGACACTGCCGCGAGCGCGAACGCCACTTCCGGATTTGACGTCAGCATTTGTGTGGGAACCACCCTGAACGATCCGGATCTCATTGCCATTGATCCGACTGCAAATAATGACGTGTGCATCCTGGAATTTGACCTGATCCCGAAATGCGATTCACTCACGATCCGCTTTGTATTCGGTTCTGAAGAATACCCGAATTTCGTTGGATCGATCAATGACCTGTTTGGCTTTTTTGTCACCGGGCCAAATCCATACGGACCTGCATTCAACAGTCAGAATTTTGCAGTGATCCCGGGAAATATTCCGGTAACCATCAACAACATCAACAACGGCAATGCCAATGCAGGTCCTTGCCAGAACTGTGCATTCTACATTGACAATTCAACCGGCACCACCGTGCAGTACGACGGAATGACGGTTGTAATTACAGCCGGCATCCCAATGGTGGCCTGCCAGAGTTATCATTTCAAAATTGCCATTGCCGATGCAAGTGACTGCGCATTGGATTCGGGCGTGTTCATCGATTTTCTTTCCTGCGTAACGGGATTCACAACAACCACAGCAAACACAGATGATGTTTGCGGATCATGTACCGGAACAGCCACAGTGACTGTGAATGGCGGATCAGGACCCTTCACGTATCAATGGCTTCCTACTGGCGGAAACGCTGCAACAGCTACAGGACTTTGTGCCGGCACATACAGTTGTCTCGTCACCGATCAGAATTCATGCGGTATTCCGGATACGATTGTCGTAACTGTTGGTAACAACGGAAGCGTTACTTCAACCGTTCAGCAGATCGATGCAACGTGTTTCGGCGATTGCAATGCTTCATTGAGCCTCACTCCGCAAAGCGGCAATGCTCCATTCACGTACGTGTGGACGCCTAACGTAAGTGCAACAAATTCCGCAACAGGATTGTGCGCCGGTCAATACGTTGTGCAGATCACGGATGCCACCGGTTGCAGTTCAACAGCTACATATGTCATCACGCAACCTACTGCGGTTTCAGTCTCGGTTACCGGAAACAATACGATATGCGGAGGCGGAAGTACAACGCTTACTGCAAATCCAGCCGGAGGAACCGGTCCATACACCATCACGTGGGACAACAGTTTACCAAACGGATTAACGCAAACGATTTCTCCGCTTGTTACCACTACGTACAACGCAACAGTTACGGATGCGAACGGTTGTAACATGACGCAAAGTTTTGTAGTTACCGTTGCACCGCAACCTACTGCAGCTTTCACAGCCGGCCAGGGCGATTGCGCACCGGCCATTGTAACGTTTACTGATAATTCTGTTGGAGCAACTACGTACGTGTGGGATTTCGGTGATCCTGGATCAGGCCCGCTGAACAGTTCGTCGCAAGCCAGTCCTTCGCACACCTACACCAGTTCAGGAACATATAACGTAACGCTTATTGTTTCCAATGCCGGAGGATGCTCGGACACCATTGTCATTCCGAATGCAGTGACTGTTTCCGCACAACCGGTAGCAGGACTCAGCGCCACTCCTGCAGTAGTGAGCGAGCTTTACCCGGAAGTTGGATTCAACGATTTATCCGTTGGTGGAACTGATTGCTGGCTTTATTTCGGCGACGGCGATTCGGTAAATACGTGCAACTTCGGAACGCTCACGCACATATACCCAGCTGCGGGAACATACGTCGCGATGTACGTGGTAACGAATGCAGACGGATGTACAGACACAACGTACGTCACCATTGTGGTGGAAGAACAATCAACCGTTTATGTGCCGAATACATTTACGCCAAACGGTTCAGGTACCAATGACATTTTCTTTGCGTACGGAACCAACGTGATGGAATTTGAAATGCTCATTTT
>DATHKF010000473.1:0-2465 GCA_035489505.1 Bacteroidia bacterium
GACCAGTTGCGAAGCAAGCCGGTTTATCGAGGAGCTTGATCCGAAATTTATTGACTATGCCAACGTGCAGGCGAAGAAACAATATGACCGTTTCAGCGAGGCCGGGTTTGATATCCGCAAAAACAAGGACGATGATTCGGGAGGTTCTGTTTCACCGAAAAAGAAAAACCTCGTGCGTGCCTCGACGATCAACTCTGCTCCTGCGCTGATCGACAATTCGCATTTGAAAAGTCTGCAGGTGGGTCAGCGTGTGCGTCACGAGCGTTTCGGCGACGGCCAGGTGACTCAGCTCGAAGGAAATTTTCCGAATACGAAAGCTACGGTTGTGTTTGATGTTGCGGGACAGAAGCAGTTGTTGCTGAAGTTTGCGAAGCTGGAATTGATTTAGATAAATATTCTTCAAATTTAAATAACCACGGCGACACGGAGTAGTACTGAACTGTTTCTCACGTCGGCACGGCGAAAGGAACAAATCACTTCGCGATTTAAAGTGTATCCAGAACCACGAAGTGATATTTGATTTAATTCCTGTTTTACGTGTAAACACTCTTCGCTTGCGGCCTTGATAAATTTGATAATGCAAGAAGTCCGCCTACAGCTAAAATTGCACCTCCGATAAACGGAAAACCGGCTCCGACCAGGTCAGGAAGTGAAGAAGAAAATAAAAACGGCAGGCAAAAAATCATTCCTGCAATTCCCGCGAAGATTGAAGTGAACGCTCCGAATTTTGTTGCTTTTTTCATGGTGAAGATTGTTTGCTTGTATTCCGTTTTTTCACGGATCATTTCCCGCAATTGCGTGGTTTCCATTTCTGCATACTGATCGATTGTCCACGCTGAAACCGGTTTTGTATTTCTTCCTCGCAGAAAGTCTTTGCAAAGTGTCGACCATTGATCTGGCAAAAGAACAGCGCCGAAAGTGAGAATTGCAAAACACGGAAGGGTATAATTTCCATTTCCCAACATAAACGCCTGCATCCTGATCTCATCAACAGGTGTCATTTTGAAATCGAGAAGCACGTGTTTTAAGTCGTGACTTTCATACCCCGGCACGAGGCGAAGTTTGTGGTCGTTGAGACATTTAGCAATGTCATTGCCCAAAGTTCCTTCTGAAAGTTTTCGGAGTTCGTCCACTTTCTGTTCACAAAGTTTCATGTCGTTAAACTGTTCGATTGTACGGACAGATAAATTGAACAACTTTTTAATGATTGTCCGGGCGGCAACTTTTAATATCCTCATGGCGGATGTTATTCGTGAACTCCCATGCAATAAAAGCAAAAAGCCGTCTCGTCAACTGGCTGACGAGACGGCTTTCTCTATTTTTAACTTTTGGAGAATTTACATCGCCGCCAGTTTCTTGAGGTCGATCATCTTCGCAATGTTTTTTGCGTTCTCAGTATCCTTCTGTGCATCGGCTTCAACCTGCACCCAGAAACGATAGCCAACACCGAGTGTTACAACTGTGTTCCCTGATTTTTTCTGAAACTGCTCCCAGCCGCCAATGCCATCGTCGAATTTCAGTCCTTGTGATTTTTCTTCAGGCGTGTCCACCGTAATTCCCATGGCCCACATGGCTGTCGCGGCGGTATAAATTCCATACGCCTGGTTGTAGTCGATGATGGTCACGCGGATATCTTCATTTTTATCGTTTGTGTAGGTCACGTTGGCCGAAGAAAAACTGGAACCGGGTTGGTTCATGGAAGCACCATCGGGTTCACCGCGCTTGTATCCGTCGATATCACCGGGAAGGAATTTCATCAGTTCTTCGTAATGTAAAGCGAGCGTATCTCCTTTAGCGCGACGGGCGGCAATTTTTTTATCGGCTTCCTTTTGTGCGTTGTTTGTTTCGTCGGCCATATTTTGCAGGGCCTCGAGGGGATTGTCGGCTTTCTCAACTTCGTCTTCTTTGAGATCTTCAGATTTTCCACCGCAGGCTACGAGTGAGCAGGCGAGAAGGGTGGAAAGGGTGATGTGGATGATTTTTTTCATGGGCGCGAGTTTGTGAAACGCTAAACTAGGAGATAATTTTTGACGGTGCAACGGACGAGGTTCTGCTTTTGCCCCCCAAAGGGTGTCATGATGGCGGACAAAAACCCTAAATAACCAAGTTTAAACGCTTACAAACGACTACAAACGTTTACATCCGACTACAAGTACTTAATATACGACTACGCTCAGAAGTCCGGCTCATTTTTGCCCCATGGAAATCCGCGAAAAGATAAAATCCGGTCGCTTCTACCACATTTGCACCCGGTCAAACGGCACTGACCTGCTGTTTCGTGCTACACATGACTACAACTACTTCATGGACAAGTGCCGGAAGAAACTTTCCGACGCATGGGAATTGATTGCCTGGGTGATGATTCCCAATGAAGTCCATTTGGTAATCCGCATCAAAGATGACCCGGAAACAAACCCGGATCTGGATCATGCCAATTTATTTGGCCATGTTCTCAATGGGTATGT
>DATHKF010000474.1:0-6158 GCA_035489505.1 Bacteroidia bacterium
AAATAATTCAGCACCCACGCGCCCTGGTCAGCATTGAGATGATCTTCGTCTACAATGTGAATGTTGTGTTTTTCCAGGTCGCGGATGATGATCTGGTACGCGCGGTCAAAACGTTGTGATGCGCCGAAATATCTTTTCTGAATCTGTTCAAGCAGCACTTCAGGATCTTCGCCCACCACTGCGATGGCGCGTTTTCCCAGCTTGGTCATGCGTTTCAATGTGGCCACACGCACACGGAAAAATTCATCGCGGTTGTTCGAGTAAATTCCCAGGAAGCGGAGACGTTCGATCAGCGGATTGTTTTCATCCTCGGCTTCCTGTAACACGCGATCGTTGAACGACAACCAGCTTAATTCGCGGTTCACCAAAGGAATCTTCTTACTCTTCATAATCACGCATTAATAATCGCACAAAAATATCGGCGAACCGCCGCCAAAACATGGAAATAACACAATCTTAACGTTCAGTCCAGCCCGTTTTTGGGATAGTCGAGCAGCACAAGCTTTCCGGATCGCGCTGCGCATTCGGCCCACGAATCTTTGTTGAACACAATGTGTGCTGCACCCGATGTAGGAAGTTCCTGGTGCTCTAAGCCGGCAAGCAGTTCGAGCGCTTGTGAGATTGTTGGATTGTGTCCGAACAGGAAAATGGTTTCTGCCTGGTCGGGCAACGCCTGGATGACTTTCACGTAATTCGCCGCCGTCGATTCATAGAACTGTTCGGTAAGGCGGATGTTGCCCTGCGGGTATTTCATTCCGTGCGCGAATATCACAGCGGTAGAGTAGGCGCGGATAGCAAAACTCGAAACAAAGAGATCGGGAGATACCCCGGACTTTTTAATACGGGCACACATTTCCTGTGCATCGCGGTAGCCGCGCTCATTCAACGGCCGGAATGAATCATGCAAATCGACATGACCCCACGATGATTTTGCGTGACGGATGAGCCAGAGGTTTTTCATACGCCTAAAGTTACAAAACAGTAGGCAGTAAAAGGAGTGATTAAGTAGGCAGTCTGGCATGGGGAATAAATTCACCACTACTGCACTGAATAAAATATGATAAGGTGTTACCGGATTCGGAGTGCCTACTCAACTATTACCAGACTGCCTACTGTTTAGCCAGCCACAACTCCGGGTCCAGCTTTCCGCCACCACTCTTCCACACTTCAAAATGCAGCTCGGTAGTTCCTTCCTGCTGATCGGTTGCAATTTTTCCGATGGCTTGTTTCGTTTTCACTTTATCGCCTTGCTTCACAGAAACTTCTTCGAGGTTCGCATACACGGTCAAGTATTCGCCGTGACGCACTATCACCAGCCATCCTGATCCGGGAATGTTGGTAAGACCGGTTACATCACCTTCGAATACAGCGCGCGCCATGCTTCCCGAACTGGTGAGAATATCGATACCGTTGTTCTGCAGTGTTACGCCTTTCAAAACCGGGTGTGCATGTTTTCCGAAATGCCCCGTGATCGTGCCTTTCTCTACGGGCCATGGAAGCTTGCCCATGTTGGCGGCAAAACTTGCGCTCAGTGTTTTTGCTTCGGGCGTTAAAACAATTGCTGGTGGTGTATTCGATGGTGGCGTATTCACTGGCGGTTTAACCGGGGGCTTCACTACCGGAACCGGTGGATTTGTCGGGTTCGTTGGTGTGACTACCGGTGGCGTGGCTGCTGCGGCCGCTGCTGCTGCAAGGCGGTTTGCTTCGTCCTGGATGATTTTCTGAATGGCGAGATCGGTAGCCAGCTTGCTTTCTTCTTTCTTCTTGAGATCGGCTTTCAGGTTAGCCTCTTTGGTCTGAAGCCCGCGGAACGTTGCATCCTTCTCGTCTTTCTCTTTCGCAAGCGTTCCGTTTTCTTCTTCTTCGTTACCGAGCAGGCCTTTCTTTTCTGCTTTGTTCTGCTCGAGTTCTGTAAGCTGGCTGTTGAGTTCCTGTTGCTTCTCAGCAATCTTCAGGCCTTGCAATTTTCTGCTCGTGCTGATCAACTGAAGATATTTCAAACGCATGTACGCCTGGTTGAAATTGTCGGCAGCAAAAAGAAACATCATGTTGTTCGACGAATTCCGGTTGCGGTAAGCAAACACGATCATCTTCGCGTAGTCGCTTTTCATTTTGGCCACTTCCGCATCCAGCACGGCAATTTCATTTTGCTTGTCGGCAATCTGCTGGTTGAGGTTCGCAATTTCTTCGTTGATCGTACGGATCAATTCCTGGCGGACTTCGATCTTTTTATTGAGTGCAACAAGCTGGCTGAGCGATAATGTTTTGTTGCGGCGGGTTTCCGCGATGAGCCTGTTCGTGAGATCAATTTCCGACTGGAGGTTCTGCTTTTTTGATTCGAGCGTGGCCTTGTCTTCCTTTTTCTCGGTCTTCGGTTTTTTCTTCGTAGTAGTTTTCTTCTTATCCTTTTGCGCGTAAACAACCGGGGCTGTAATCGCGAAAATTACGGCCATCAGGACAGGCACAACGAATTTAATGCGGAGCTGGTTCATTGGCAGGGATTACGATTGGAACACAATCATCTGGTATAGAAAACGGGAAATCCGTGGGTTTATTGAGTGTGATCTTCACGTACTCGATAATAATCCCCGCAGATCTCGTTAAACCTCGTGCAAAAAATTCGGCTTTGTACGGAAACTGCATCGAATCGAGCGGAGCAAAGGCGGAGTAATTGGCCTTGAACGTCCGGCTCTGTTCATCGAGGAAAAGAATGTTCAGGATCTTGTACGTTGTAGGATCAAGACTGATGGTTTGAAAAGGGTCCTGCGGAGGTTTTTGTCCTTCGAGTACTTTTTTCATTTTCCGTTTGCGCACCGTGCTCAGTGAATACCGGCATTCGCCCTGATTGATAGACGAGCGGAGTTTTTCATCTTCTTCGTAAAAACTCACGCTGTTGCCTACGAGCAGCGACTGCATCATGTCGAAGTCAACATCCGTTTGCAGCATCTGGCTGAGTAAAACAAAATCGCCCTGGAAACATTTCGGTTGTGCGCCCAACGTTCCGTCCTGGAACTGGATGAATTTCACGGAATCTTTGGTGATGAGGATCCGCGCAATTTTAATGTTGAGTGGGCCGAGTACGTTCAGCCAGATCACGCTGTCTTTCCGCATGCGGAGATGCACGTCGAAATTTACACGGGAACTGTCGTCGAACGCTTCGCAGGTCATTTTTCCCGTGATCCATTCGAACTTGAATTCATTTTTGCGCATGTCGGCAATGAGCGGACGTGGTGCGCGGTGATCCAGTTTACACGGGCCTGTGTTTGCTGATGTGGTATCGACCGTGTTATTTTTTTTCTTTTTCTTCTTGCAGGAAGAAAGAAAAACAGGGGCCGACAAAATCATTACACATGCGAAAACATATGCCGAAAAATTCTTCGATCGGATTTTAATAGTCATCCTTCAGTGCGCGGTTCTTGATTTTCTCATCGAGATCAGGGTTTCCTCCTCCCAATGATTTTGCTTTGTTCCAGTATTTCACGGCTTCATCCGTGTTCTTGAGACGGAATTGAATATCACCCATCCGCTCGTTCATTTTCGCATTGTTCGGTGCAATGGCAAGCGCTTTTCTCATCCACTCATCAGCCAGTTTGTAATCGGCCATGTTGAATTCGATCCAGGCCAGCGTAGCGAGATAATCGGCGTTCGTTGGTTCTTTCTCCACCACTTTCAGCATCATCTGCTCGGCACGGTAAAATTCTTTGCCCTGGTTCACGAGCGATGTAGCGAGGTCGGCTTGCAGCGAAAGATTATTCGGCTCCATCTTGATCATTTTCTCCACGATCTTATCCGCAGAAGCATGATCGCCCAAAGAGCGGTAACACTCAATCATCATCAGCCGGATTTCGCGGTCCATCGCGGGCTCATCGAAATTGTAATCCGTAGCGGTCTGAAGGTTCAGCAACGCCTCTGCGTATTTTTTCTTGCGGAACTGGATAGACCCGAGATAGAAATACGCATGCGGTTGTGTCGGGAAAAGCTCGAGAACTTCTTTGCAATCTTTTTCCTGCTGAACATCGTCTTTCGTCTCGGCGTTGATCTTCAGCAATTGCTTCCACGGCATGTAAAACTCTTTGCTCATTTCAATGGCCTTGCGGTATTGCACACGCGCTTCTTTCATGCGGTTGTCCTTCATCAGGTAATCTCCGCTTACCGTAAACGATTTCGGGTCATCCTTGTGTGTGCGGCGCAATACGCGGCAAAGCGAATCTGCTTCTTTCTTTTTCGCCGGGGAAAGCACAGCAGCGGTATCACCAATCGGGTACCATTTGCCGAGGTATGCAATTTTGTTGTCGAGCTGTTCCGGAATAGTAAACCCGGCTACCGCTTCTTTGAACGCTTCCGTTTCCTGGCCTTTGGATTTATATACTTCGGCCAGTTTCAGGTGAGGCGTTGCAGAGAAAGGAAACTTCGCCGCCATTTTGCGGTAGAGTTCGTTGGCCTTATCCTGCTGCTCATGCGATTCGTAAAATCCTGCCAGGTCGTAGTAGTACGCTTCGTTGGACGGGAAAGAAGCAACAAGCCCGTTCATGGTCCGTTCAATTCCGGCATCGTCTTTTTTCTGTTCGTACACATGGATCCGACATTTTCCGAGCGTGTCTGAATTGCCATCCATTTTTTCGATCTCGCTGTATGTGGCAAGCGCATCATCAAAGCGTTCTGCTTTGCGCTGCGAATCGGCGAGGCGGTAACGGAAGTCGATGTTCGTTGGATCAGCCGCAATCATATCCTTGTAGATAGTGATGGCTTCATCATCGCGGTGAACGGCCTGGAGAATTTCCGCATAACGGAATTTGTACCATATGTTCGATGGATCAAGTCGCACGGCTTCCGCGGCATATTTCAATCCACGGTCCGACTGGCCCAGCGCGTGATACAATCCGGCTACTTCGTAATTCGCCGCATCGTTTTCCGGGTTCATGTTCAGGCATTCCTGGAATTCACCAAGGGCCGCGCGCTTGTTGTCGATGAGTTTGTAAATGCAACCATCCACAAATGTGGCTTCTTCGAGCGCTTTCTTTTCCGAAATCGGATCGTTCCGTTGACCGGAAGGGGGCGCTTCGTATTCAGCACTCGACTGGTTGCTGTTTGGCGGATTGCTGTTGTTCGTGTTGGTTGTTGCGGTTTTCTGTGTCTTACACGAAAAAGCAAAAACAACAAGAAGTACAGCAACTGAGGCAAGCTTTAGGGTCTTTTTCATTCCTCAATCTTTAATGATGTTATAATCTCCGACACTTAAGTCAGATGCACGACCAGTGACTTCTGCATAATTTCCAATCATGGAACCGGTCATTATTTTGTTTTCAATTTTGGTATTCTGCTGAACAATGCTGTTTGAGATAACGGTATTTGTGACCCGCGTATTATCCCCCAGGGAAACATAGGGCCCAACTACCGAATTGGTTACAACCACATTCTGGCCAAAATAACACGGTTCGATCACTGTTGCATTCTCAAATTTTGCAGAAGCAGCACGAAGCGATTTGTCGCCCTTCATGAATTCCAGCACGCGCTGGTTGGTGTACACGGTAGCATCTTTATTTCCGCAGTCGAGCCATTCTGTGACTTTCCCCGGAGCAAATTTCACGCCTTTATTCTTCATGTTCTCCAGCGCATTGGTCAGCTGGAATTCACCTTTATCGCGGATGTTGTTGTCGAGCAGGTATTGCAGTTCTTTACGCAGGTTGGCCCCATCGCGGAAATAGTAAATACCGATGATGGCCAGGTCGCTGACAAAAGTCTGCGGCTTTTCAACGAAGTCGGTGATGAAACCTTCATTGTTCACTTTCACCACACCAAACGCACGCGGGTCTTCAATTTTCTGTACCCAGATAATTCCTTCCTGCGCCGTGTCCATTTTAAAATCGGCCTTGAAGAGCGTATCAGCAAAAGCCACAACTACTTTTCCGTCGAGACATTCCTTCGCGCACATAATGGCGTGAGCGGTTCCCAATGCTTCTTCCTGGTACCAGATCGTTCCTTTGGCATTGAGATTGGCGGCGACCTGCTTGAGCATGGTTTCCACTTCTTTCCCGAATGAAGGTCCAATGATGAACGCAATTTCTTCGGGCTGCTCATTGCACACGCGGGTGATGTCTTCAGCCAGTTTTTGCACGATGGCTTTTCCGGCCACAGGCAAAAGCGGTTTAGGTACTGTG
>DATHKF010000475.1:0-3911 GCA_035489505.1 Bacteroidia bacterium
TAAGCGTTTGTAGTCGTTTGTAAACGTTTGATTGCACACTTTGAGTGCGTATTTAACCAGATAATACCCTGTTTTTGCCGCTTTTTTGACCGCTTCCGTCACTGCGCACTGCGTACTGATCCACTGCGTACTATTTTTCCCTTAACTTTACTTTAACACCCCCAACCACATGAACCACCTCCGTTCGGTACTCCTCGTTTCTGCTGTTTTCGTTTTCTGCGCGATGTGCAAAAAAGATCCGCAGATACTTCCGTACAAAACAAAACACGTGGTGATTGTGGTCGTAGACGGAGCGCGCTACCAGGAAACCTGGGGCAACGGTGAGTTGACCTACATTCCGCACAGGGCGCAAATGAGCCTGGATGGTTCTGTATTGACGAACTTCCACAACAACGGGTATACATACACGAATGCAGGTCACGCCGCAATTACAACCGGGTACGACCAGGTGATCAATAATACCGGGAACGAATTACCCGATTACCCTTCATTTTTTC
The DNA here is from genome assembly GCA_035489505.1 of Bacteroidia bacterium. Lineage (GTDB taxonomy): Bacteria > Bacteroidota > Bacteroidia > Palsa-965 > Palsa-965. Next base: position 498 of record DATHKF010000475.1, read on the forward strand.
AGTACTGGCGAAAAGCCACCGGTGCGCCTGCAGAGAAAGCATGGATCATCACCACAAAAGATAAACTGAACGTGCTTTCCGATTGTGAAGACAGTTTGTGGACGGGACAATACAGACCCATGTACGATTGCGGTGTGAATGGACCTTATACGGGCTACCGTGAAGACTCCGTAACGTTCAATCACGCCATCAACATTTTTCAAACCTGGCATCCCGACCTCGTGCTGATCAACTTCAAAGAACCCGATGCAAGCGGGCATGCGAACAACTGGACGGGTTATCTCAACGGAATTGTTGCCACTGACGATTACATCGGGCGCCTTTGGGATTTCCTCCAGGCCGATCCGTATTACGCAGGTACAACAACGCTGTTTGTGACGAACGATCACGGCAGGCATAACGATAACGTGCAGGATGGTTTCGTCAGTCACGGCGACAATTGCGACGGCTGCCGGCACATCGAGCTTTTTGCCATTGGGCCCGACATCAAACAGAATTTTACATCGGATGAAGGATACGAACTGGCAGACCTTCCCAAAACCGTCAGCCAGATCATGCTGTTTCCAATGAGTTCAGGAAGCGGGCGCGTGATGCAGAAGATCCTGAAGTAAATCTGCAAGTCAAAAATAACCACGGAGGCACGGCGACACGGCGCATTACTTATCTGTTTCCCGCGTCGGCACGGCGAGGCAAATCGCTTCGCGATTTGATGCGTTACATCAATGTGTTTGTGTAACAACATCACGCAGTGATATTATCCAGTCGCTGTGCCGAAAAGAAACGCATAAACAAAAAGCACGCTGTGTCGCCGTGCCTCCGTGGTTATTTATATTTCAGTGTGATAATTATCCGAATTCTTCAATACGCGCTCATAAAGTTCGCTCCGCCCGGCTCATCAACGCACTTGTACCTCATGATGTTCCGCAGAAATTGCTCACTCATCATGCAAAGCACAACTTTCGGTTTTTCCTTCTGCACGATTTCCAGGTTGAGCTTGTGTTGCCAGTAATCCCAGATGAACGTGGTCCTTCCGAAATGAGACCCAAGCAGGCGTTGCATCAGGTTATTGGTATAACTGTCGCGGATCACCAAAAGCCCCGGCAACGCAGTATCTGTATTCTGGTAAGCAATTTCGTACTGGTAGCAGTAACTGAACCAGCTCGAATCGCACGGATAATTTTCCCTGTTGCGTTCGTGCACAATGGAATCGCCCGGTCCGTTCAGGAAGTAGAGCGTGTCTTTCCAGTAATCGCCCAGGCCCAGCATACCGCTGTAATCTCCGGCACGTTCTCCCTCGGTGTATTGAGAACGGTCAAGGTCAAACAACTTTCTGTTTGCTCCGTCGGTGTTCATCCAGTTTATGATCGAACGGTAAGCGAAGTACGTGCCATCATCGTTCCAATGACTGTCTGATCGCTGGTAAAGCAAACGCTCCGTTTTATGTGCACGCAAACTATCGAGAAGATACAGCACCGGAGCTTTGCATTCTGTCTTGCATCGATTCATGAAAGCTTCTACCGGAAGATTCTCCCGCTCTGCGCGATAAGCCGTCGGAAGATATTCCGGGTACAGCGAAGACTTCGCCGGGATGATCACCAGCCGGTATTCCGCCCCTGCTTCCCTGCAACGTTCGTAGCGGTAATTCAGTTCGGCAATGGTGGCCGTGATCATTTCATCCGTAAACGGTTTTATACCGAGAAGCGACTGCAGCTGATCGGTTCCGCCATATAGCCAGCCATGGGTTCCTACAGTAACCGCACTGGCGTCGGGCGATTTATTGAAGAACCTCGCGTCGCTGTAATTCAGCGTGAATATCGCCGAGTTCCGGTACGGAAAATGATCGTTGAAATAACTTTCGAATTGCGCCGGGTACGGATCGAGACGGGCAAGGTTGAATTCCGGTTTGGGCGCAGGCAGCCGGTTATCAAAAAACGGACGCGGATCTTCTGCATCTATGGTCCACAGTATACCGGGTACGACCAATATGATGCACACGGCAATGATGTAGACTATGCTGAATGTGCGCTTCATCAGAATTGAAAATAGATAAACGGATTATAACCTTGCTTCGTGAGATACAGCGTGCAAACGCATAGCAACACAAGCGTTCCTGCATATTCCACCGGCCGCCATACTTCAAGTGTCATTCTTCCGGGATTCCATTTCACCAGGCGTTGTGAAAAATCCTGGATCCAACCGGCCGAGAACAGTATGGCAACAATCAGCAGAAAAATAAAATCAGGTGTCAGGAAAGCGGAGAACGGTTGCATCGGTAACGCATCGCCGCCCGATCCAAACATTTTCGCAATGTACTGTCCGGCGAAACCGATGTCGGGCGATTTGAAAAACACCCAGGCGATCATCACCACGCCCAATGTGTAAATGCGGTTGACGATAAAAAGCTTCGGCAGAATATTTTTCAACGCCAGTCTTTCCATCACCAGGAAAAACCCGTGGAAAAGTCCCCAGACCACCATCGTCCACGATGCGCCATGCCACAACCCCGTGAGGAAAAAAACGATGAGGAGGTTGCGGTACGTGCGGAAGGTTCCGTCGCGGCTCCCTCCCAGCGGAATGTAAACGTAATCGCGGAACCACCGGCTGAGTGTCATGTGCCACCGGTGCCAGAAATCCTGGATGGATTTTGCGCGGTACGGAAAGTTGAAATTTTCGGGGAACGTAAATCCGAACATTTTGCCAAGGCCAATGGCCATATCGCTGTAACCCGAAAAGTCGCAGTAGATGTGCAGGGAATAACAGATAATTCCGAACCAGGCGAGCGGTGTATCGATCTGGTCGTGAGTGCTGCCGAAAATGATGTCTGCCGGGTACGCAAACGTATTCGAAAAAATTACTTTTTTGGTGAGACCGATCAGGAAGCGTTTCATTCCTTCGGCTACGCTTTGGGAATTCCATTGGCGTGTTGCAAACTGCGAAGCAATTTCGTGGTAGCGGATGATGGGCCCTGCGATAAGTTGCGGGAAGAAAACAATGTACAGTCCCATCGTGAAAATGTTCTTCTGCGGTTCCGAATCTTTCCGGTAGATGTCGGCCACATAACTGATGGAATGGAACGTGAAGAATGAAATTCCCGGGATCAGTTTGATCGCCGGAATTTTTACTGCAGGTACACCGGCCATGCCGAGCAAAGCGTTCAGGTTTTCGAAAATGAACGGCGTGTATTTGATCACACACAGCGCGAGAAGGTTGCCCGTTACACAGAGCATGAGCAACCGGCGCGATTTCTGTTTTTCCGGTGCGGCGTGAATGGCGCGGCCCATGAAATAGTTGAAAACGATAGACAGGATGACGATCAGCGAATAGCTGACGCCTCCCCACGCGTAGAACACGAGGCTGAAGAGCAGCAACACGTAGTTCTGGTAACGTTTACCCGCGGCCCATCCGAGCAGCAGC
>DATHKF010000476.1:0-3439 GCA_035489505.1 Bacteroidia bacterium
ATCCGGTCACCGATCTCACGCCCCGGAACAATTTTGCGTATTTCGGCACGGTTGTTTGCAACAGTATACACGTACGGATTCTTCAGGCCTTCTACCAATGCCGTTTTTGGAATCTGCAACACTGCTGTTTTTTGCTTCAGGTCAAAATCAACGTGTACAAAAGTGCCTGCCTTCAGCGGAGAACCGTCCTTATTTTCCACTGCGATCTCCACTTTATAATTGTGGTTATCGTCTCCCTGCGGACTGATGAAACGCACAACGCCTTCGAATGTCTGGCCGGGATAAACATCCGCATGGATCAGTACACGCATGCCGGTTTCCATCCGGTACACATCGCTTTCGCTCACACGGACAGAAGCTTTGAGATGATTGACATCAATCACAGTGGCAACCGGTGTTCCGGCATTCACGAATTCTCCTTCTTCAAAATTTTTGGCAACAATAACGCCACCGGAAGGGGCCGTTAGTGTGCCGTCTGCAATCTGCTGTTTGATCTGCGCGGCCTGCAGCTTTGCATTTTCATAGTTATATTTCGCATTGCTGACTTCAACTTCTGTTGCTGCCCTGCCTTCGAATAACTCTTTCGCGCGCTGGTAATCTTTCTCGTATTTATCCACCAGCAATTGTGTTGATTCCAGGCTGATCTGTTTCAGGCTGTTGTCAATTGAGCCGAGCACCTGCCCCTTACGGACATTCGATCCAAGCTCAATCTTCAGGTCCTGCAACCTTCCTGATGTATTTAACGTGATGTCCGACTCGCTTTCCGCTTCAAGCACGGCTGGCAATGAAAAATGACTTTCGGCCTCACCTGTAAACGCCTTTGTCACCGAAACCGGGATCGCTACTGTGGAGCGGTCGACAACTTTGGTCTGTTCAGTTATTTTTTTCTTGTTTGAAGCAAGTCGCAATCCTGCAACCACTGCAAGCAGCGCAACTACAACAGCGATGATAATTCTTCTTCGTTTTAATTTTCTTTCAGTCATGATAATAAACTATTAAATGTTATTCACGTATTCTGTTAATGTGCCCTGCGCGCGCTCATACTCCAATCGCGCAGAAAGAAAATCGAGTAGCGCAGTGATGTAATTGGTCTGAGCTTCTTTGTAGGAGTATTCGGAATTGAGAAAATCGGAAAGCGGTGCTGTACCGGCCTGGTACTCTACGCTGGTCATTTCAAAAACACCCCGTGCGAGTTCAAGGTTTTCCCGGTTCATGGAAAGCCGCGTGTACGTACCCATCAGTTCCGTCCATGCGTTGAGATGACGCAGGCGCATGTTGTCTTCACTGATCTTCATATTTAAATTGGCGTTGATCAGTTCCAGTTTCCGCTGCTCCAGTTGGCTGCTTCTTCTCATTCCGCTGAAAACCGGCACGTTCAGCTTCAGGCCAATTACCGAATAATCGAACCAGTTGTTGAACGACTCGCTGAAATCGTTTCCATACGATTGTGCACCGTAACGCGCGTAGAAAGAAAGCACAGGCATAAATGCTGCGCGTTGCCTGCGGACGTTCAGGTCCATCAACACGATATTCTGCGACTGAATGCGGTAATCAAACATGCGGTGAAAATCAAATACAGGTGTACGCACCGGCATGGTGATCTCCGTATTGTAATTGAGCGAATCGCGGATCACAAGGCCACTTTCCAGCGAAAGCCCCATGAAATTTTTCAAACGGTTCAAAGCCAGCGTGCGGTTCATCTCCACCAATGCCTGCTGCGACTTGATATTGTTCAGGCTGACGCGAACGCGATCGTAGTCTATTTTTTTCGCCGTGCCTTTTTCATATTGCAGTTGCAGCACAGCAAGCAGTTCGTTGTATTTCCTTTCATTCCCGGCCAGCAGTTTTGCCTGTTCCGAAGCAATAAGTACCTGGTAATACGCCAGGGACGTATTGTAAATGATCTCTTCATTGTTCCGTTCAACATTCAGGTCGGCAATAGCATTACTGGCCTTACTCGCCGATGATGCATAAAACATATTCCGGTCGAATACCGTTTGCTCCAGTTGAACGGACGCATTGGTCGAGTACTGGCTTCCCATCTGGAGGCGTAACTCGGTGGGACTGAATGCGCCCGCTGGAATGATTGTCGTCGGCCGCTTCAGGTTGTCGTCCGAATTTACGTTTCCATTGATCTGCGGCAGGTAAGCCGAAGAAGTTTCCCGCGCCTGTTGCCGGGCAATCTTTGCCTCATTCAGGTAAACTGTACTCGACGGATTGTGCTCAAGCGCAAAACGGATGCAGCCCTGCAGCGTAAATAACGTATCGGTTTTTTCCTGTGAACGGATGCCCGTTCCTGCCAGCATGACCAGGAAAACTGTTGAAATTATGTTTCTCATTCTGATTGTTTTTGTTCTGTATATAATCATTGGTTCTGTACTAAAAGAACCGTTGAATTAAAAAAATTATTTCTGCTGTTCCTTCCACTTTTCAAACAGTATAGGCACCTGTTTGTGCATGAACTCCATAAACTGTATGAGTTGCTTCAGCTTGGCGTTGAATGCCGGCGTCGATTTGGTTCGCTGGTCACTTATTTCCTTGAGGTGAGTTCTCACCATCAGCATTTGCTCAAACCGACTTGCCATGTCCTCATCCCAGCTGGATATTCTCGTTCTGAAATAACGCTTTCGGTCGCCCGGCCTGGTAATGTATTCGATGCGCCGCGTAGCCAGTAAAAAATTAATTCCGTTGCTGGCCGCGCTTTTGCTCAGTTTCAGGAGTGTATGTATAGCCTCGAACGTGAGTTCTACCTCATCGGAAATCAGGAGCAAACCCATGATGCGTGATGCTGCTGGCGGCACGCCAAGGCGCTCCATATAAACACCGTGTTGCTCGATCATCTCGCGCTGTTTCTGCGTCAGCTTTACAGAACCTGTTGTAGTTTTCATAATCGGATGCAAAGATAGTTCCTTTGGTTCTTAAGTCCGAGAACCATCCCGAATTATTTTATGCCCGGGATAAAAAAAACGACATTTCCATTGTATTGAACTGAAGAACAGTGCATTATTTCACAAAATAGTTCACTTCCCTCCCGGTCTCCCGCGCTGATTCCGGAACTTCGAGATGATTAATCGTATCCAGCGGGTCAATCTCCGCGCGTGGATACACCCTGCCGATGTAATCGAACTCCTGGAAAATGTAAGACGAAGTACGGTGCAGTTTTTTCTGCGCTTCCGTTTCGCTCACATTCCATTCATCGGCCAGGTGCATCAGCGTGGGCTCCATGTATGTGATGTACAACAGTTCCGCTTTTACATGCTCGGGCTGGTAGGCGAAATTCATGTCAGTCACCAGCGAAAGACGGTGTTTGTCCAAGCGGTCCTGGATTCGGTTCCGGAGAAAAACAAAATCGTCGTTCGACAGCATATTCTGCACCGCGCGGTTTTCAATCACCAGCGTGGGAAGCGCTATTTCGTGGCACCACATACATTTCAGCGGT
>DATHKF010000477.1:0-3813 GCA_035489505.1 Bacteroidia bacterium
AATGATGGCGGTTATTATGTGGCTTGTTCCATAACCGATACGATTACGTACATCACGCAATGGAATGTTTTCTCTATCGATGCGACTGGTAATTTGTTGTGGTCAAATGCATACAACGCCGATGCATTTATGATGGAAGTAACCACCATGGATACCTGTGGCAACGGCGATGTGATATTGGCCGGAACTTACTACGATCTCACTCAGCAGAAATACATGATGGTCATCACGCGTGTGAATCCCAACGGTTCAATGGTGTGGACGAAAAAGTACGTGTCCGCAGGGATATACGACTTCTATCCCCGGGAAATAACGCATGTGGGTAACAACATTGTTCTGGCTGCAATCGCGTACAACAGTGTGGCTGTTACGTCATCAACAGTAATTTTGAAAATGGATAGCGCAGGTAATGTGTCATGGTCGAAAATATATTCTCACATCACGCACCAGATCGATCCCTTTGACATCGTGCCGGTTGAAAATAATAATTTCGCGATCACCGGTACAGCCAATAATCCGAACATCGCGTCCTTCTTTCTGAAAGTTGATGCTTCCGGACAGGTTATCGGCGGACGCGTGTATGCGAACTGGAACATTCACACGGTGCAGCACGTCAACGCATGGCAATATTCCATCAGCGGCAGTTACAAAGACAGTATGTATCCACAGGCTGCGTACATGGTTACTGACATCAACGGAATGGGATGTGCCGATGGCGGATTGGGAATTTCAGATGGATCCATTTCGTTTACCGTGACCAATGGCTCAGGCTTTCAGTCATTTCCTTTTGCCATTGGCACGGGAACCACACCAAGCCCTGTTGCAACATATCTTGGCGATGATATCTGTCGCATTACAGGAATTCCTTCGACCGAACAGGAAACCATTGTGGTGAACGTTTTTCCTTCACCAGCAACAGACCTGATCCAGGTAACGTCAACAGACATTATTTCCCATCTTGAATTAATTGATGTGAACGGAAAAGTGGTTCGCGTTGCAAATCCAGGTGCGCCATCGTATAACCTTGATGTGACGATGCTGCCGGCTGCCATTTATTATTTGAAAATAACATGCGATGATCAGATTCTCTTTCGTAAAATTCTGATCGCGCAATAAAAATATCTCACGAACGACAATGTAGCGCTGTACCGGCTCCGGCTTCAAACACGATAATTTCAGGGTGGTAAAAATGCAGTACTTTCAATACACTAATCTGCGCATACATGATAAAGCGCCTCATAAAAATTCTACTTCCGGCGTTTCTCCTTCCGGCGATTTACCTGAACAGTCAGACCGTGACCTTTCAGCAGGAATTCGACATGCCGGGACAAGCGGTGATGAACACGTGGCACGTCGGGACATTAGATGGTGGAATGATGGTATCGATACGCAGTTACAACCCAACTACTTCCATCCACTCCCTCACATTCGTCAAAACTTCTGCAGCAGGAACTCCGCAGTGGACAAAGCACTTCAGTCCCGTCAGTCCGGAGTTCGACAACTTTGTACAGACAGCAGACAGCGGATATTTTGTCTGCTACACGAACTACAACACAGGGCTGGGAACATACCAGGTACTCAAGCTTAACGCCGCAGGAAATGTGGTGTTCTCCAACGAACTTACCGCGCCGAATCCATTCGCGATTATTGGACGCACTCAAACTGTTGCCAAAAATGATGGCGGGTTTTACATCGTGTCTGACCTGTTCGACACAATCACCACGCAATACCTGTGGCACGTGTTTGAACTGAATTCTTCCGGTAACCTGCTTTGGTCCCATTGTTATAATGTGAATGCAGCAAAAGGCTACCATGCCGATCTCGACACGTGCCAGAACGGAGACATTCTTCTTGCGGGAACACTGTTTGATCCAGTGACGAGCATCCACTCCACCGTAATTACGCGGATCGCGCCGGGTGGTACCGAACTCTGGACCAAACAATACAGTTCCGCTGGAAAAAGTCTGGCCGCGATATCCATCGTATGCATGCCCGGTGATTATTTTATGATCCTGGGAAGCGCATGGAACTCATCCAATTTTCAAAACGAAATCCTGCTGATGCGGACCGACGGGCAAGGCAATGTCATTTGGACTTTCACTTTTTCCGACATTACAACGAGTCTCGAATCGCATACGCTGGAACGCGCAGAAAGTAACCGCACTGTTCTCCTGGGCACTATGGCCACCGGCAGTTTCATAATTAAAACAGATACGTCCGGACTCATGTTGTGCAGACGTTCCTATCCCGGCATGGCCTTTCTTGCGATGGACACACTCGCAGGTTCAATATACTCGTTCACCGGAATTAATTTCACTTCATCAAATTGCGTTTTAGTGACTACCGATCAATGCGGTGTGGGGTGTGCCGATAGTTTATTTACTGTTATTAAAACACCCCTGGCCGTACAGGTCATGCCGGGCGGAGCGGACGTTGTGGTTCCATTGACAGACAGTGTAAAATCTGTACCCACTACATTCCACACCGTTCACGTGATTGAAATATGCAACACCGTTGGAATAGATGAACCCATTAACCACCATACCGAAAACGTGTACCCCATTCCTGCGTCCAACACACTGCGCGTGGAAAGTTCAGGGACGATTTTGTCTGTTGAACTGATTGACATCAACGGAAAAATCATCAGGACAACCACAGTGAGCTCGGCTTCATTTGATCTTGATGTATCTGATCTTGCTGAGGGAATTTACTTCCTGCGCATGCATGGAGAAAACGAAACCTCATCCCGGAAAATAATTATTCAGCATTAACGGACCTATGAAAAAAATCAAATTACTTACTTACACACTTGCTTCTGTTTTTTTTCTTCTGGCCGTTTCGCTGAATAGTCAACCCGTCACATTCCAGCAGGAATTCGACATGCCCGGGGAAGGCGTGTTCCTCAGTTCGCATATCGGTACATACGACGGAGGAATGATGGTATTGACTTCGAGCTACAATAACGTCAGCTCCGCACAATCCATTACGTTCGTCAAAACATCCGCGACAGGAACGGTGCAATGGTCCAAACGTTTCAGTCCTGTTGGCGCTGATTACGGAAATTTTGTGCAGGCCGCAGACAGCGGGTACTTTCTCTGCTACGTGGAACGCCTTAGCGGAACTGCAATTTACCAGGTACTTAAACTGAGCGTTAACGGAAATGTGCTGTTTGCCAAACGGCTTGACGTACCGGCCGCGTACACGATTCTTAGTGAACCCCGGACCATAGCCAAAAATGACGGCGGTTTTTACGTGGCATGCGATCTCTTCGATACGCTTACCAGCGAGCGCCGGTGGCATTTGTTCGAAATAAATGCATCGGGTAACCTGGTCTGGTCGCATTCTTACAACATCACTCCGATTAAAGGAAGTTTTGCTGACATAGACACGTGTCAGAACGGCGACATTGTACTGGTAGGATCAGTTCACAATGCGGTAGCCGGAGTGAACGAAACAGTGATCACTCGTATTGCACCGGGCGGTACCGAACTCTGGACCAAACATTACAATTGCGCAGGAAGAAGTATGTATTCCAGCGCCGTAATCTGTATGCCCGGCGATTATATCCTGGTGATGGCTGCCACATGGCATCCCGTTACGTTGCTGGAGGAACAGGCACTGATGAAAACCGATGGACAAGGCAATGAGTTATGGACCTTTGCTTTCTCCAATCCTACGGTCAGTCTCGAATCCCAAACATTGGAACGTGCAGAAAATAACCGGGCTGTTCTTCTTGCTGCTACGGCTGCAGGAGGCGTGATGATCAAGGCGGACACCAACGGGCTCATGTTGTGTTCACGTTTGTATCCCACC
>DATHKF010000478.1:0-3383 GCA_035489505.1 Bacteroidia bacterium
AGATAATCAAAGCTGCGCAGGAACATCAGCGAGTGGCCCGTGAGATCGACTTTGTAATATGTTGCCGGGAAAAGTGAATCAACGATCGGTGTGATCTTCGACACAATCTTTTTCGCACTGTCGGAACCTACATCGGCCATCTGGATACTTAACCGCGTTGACATGCGCGTACTGTCGATGAACGAACTCAATTTTTGCTGCTGTCCCTTTACGGTTCCGCTGTAATCGGCAAGCGCTTTGAGATCGACCACATTGTTTGGCAGGCGATACGCTTTTGGTTTTCCATCCTTGTAGGCCTGGTACGAAAACTTCAGGAGCTCAACAATGGAAACGGGCTTGGAGAATTCCGGTCGCGCCGAAATAAACCGCTGCAGTGAATCAATATTTTTCAGGACTTCTCCTTCGTGGTCAAAAAGATTCCGTGGACCAAGTGTGTCCGCTGCAAAATCAGCAGGATTGATCGGAATATTATTTTTCGCGTACACAGCCCTGATGCTGTCGTTCAGTTGCGGTTTCACAGTCACCGCCACTTCAAACGGAAGAATGCCGTGAAAATGTTTTTCGAAGAATTTCAGGTCTTCGTACATCGGTTCATCCTTGGGAAGATCGTCGACAACGTACCCAACTACGGAAATGAATTTGAAACCGATAATTGAAATGACCGTGATAATACCAACGCCGAGATAAATTTTCTTGCGGTGGTTGTGTACAAGATAATTGACCAGTGACAACAGCTTGTTGATCCGTTTTCCTTCGAGGTGTTTGGTCTGCTTCGCTTTGGGAGCCGGCAAATAACTGAAAAGTATCGGTGTAAGGATCATGGCGATCACGTACGTAATCATCACGTTCACGGCAGCAATCACTCCAAACTGAACGAGCATCTGGCTGTTGGTGAAATAGAAAACGCCAAAGCCAATTGCAGTAGTCATGTTTGCAAGGAAGTTCGACAGGCCAACTTTTTGCACCATGCGTGCAAGCGCTTTTGTTTTCTGTCCATGCTTCGCGTATTCCTCCTGGTATTTATTGATGAGGAATATGCAATTGGGAATTCCGATAATGACAATGAGCGAAGGAATCATTCCGGTCAATACGGTAATCTTGTAACCGAACAAGGCCATCGTGCCCAGCGACCAGGTCAATCCGGCAACAACCACAATCAACGAGAAGAATACGGCGTTGAAGTAGCGGAAGAATATAAAAAGGATCAACGCAGTAACGCCAATGGAAAGGAACAGGAACAACTGCATTTCCCCGCCAATCTTTTGCATGAACTGGGTACGGATATGCGGCATGCCCGAGTAGTGCATGGCTTTCGGTGTGCTGCCCGGCAATGCAGAAAGTGCGATGCCATACTTTTTCCCAAAGGCATCTGCCTGGTCGGTTATGGAGTTTACAATTTTAATACGATCAGGCGTGTTCAGTGCGTCCTGCGTGAAGGTGATCAGCATCACGGTCACCATGCTGTCTTTATTCAGGATCAGGCCATCGTAAAATGGAAGGCGATAGATTTGTTTTTTCAGGCTGTCCACTTCGTCCTGCGAAACGGGTCGGCTCTGAACGACTTGTACAATATCAAATTTCTGCAGGCTGTCGTTCCGAAAAAGATTGTACAGCCGCGCGGTGGACATAACATCCTGAACGCCTTCAATTTTTTTGATTGATTCTGTCAGATCGTACCAGCCCTGGTATTTGCCCAATGAAAACATGCCGGTATCCTGGAAACAGATCAGCATTACGTTTCCATCTTCGCCATATTTCTCTTTGAATTTTTCGTAGGCGATGGCCATTTCATCATCCTCAGGCAGAACGCGCGCATACTTGTACGACAACTCAAGATGTCCGCTTGCCCAGTAGCCCATAAAGGCCGTAAGCAATATCATGACAATGAGTAACGGAAGACGCTGACGAAGAATGAAATGAGAAAGTTTTGCCCACATAAGAATTAGTCCCGGTCACGGGGGTCGCTACAAGCTGTAAAATTAGAAAAATAAAGGTGCAGGGCTCTAAAAACAAGTGGGGCGGGGGCAACTATTTACTTGTGGAATCGTCATGTAAATAGCTGTATTCAAAGGTTTTGCCTATATTGATAACGAACACATCCAAAAGCATGAAACTTCTTTTTCTTAGCCTCCTTACCATGGGCGGTTTTCTGTCTGCTACTGCACAGACTGACACAACACAGTATCTCTTCAAAGGATTGAATTATTCTTACATGCAGTACTCGCTGGGTTACTCGCCCATGTTCTTCAATAACGGGCAAACCATTCACGGTTTTTCGGGAAGCCTGCTTGGGATTGTGCTGAGCGATAAAATTGCTTTAGGGCTGGATATCGATGGGGCAAACCCAACGGCGACCTATCCGGCGCAATATTTACCGCGAATCACTTCTTTTGTTTGCGTGTCGCTCAGTATTGAGCCGCTGATCAAGCCCCGGAAGATCATTAATTTTTCTTTCCCGGTGAAGATTGGTTATGGTGGGGCTTCGTACGAATCGACCCTGGGCAACGGTTGGTTTCAAAAAAACGAAACGTTCATGGTGGTGAATCCATCGGCCATGGCCTGGGTGAATTTATTCAAGCCGCTTTCATTGGGAGTTGGCGGCAGCTACCGGATGGCATTCAATAAAGACGATACCACATTCGATCGCTACAGCGGACTTTCTGCATTCGTGATGTTGCGGTTTAAATTTTACACCAAAGAATTCCAGCAAAAAATGATGGAGCGACAAAAGCAATACATGCAACAGCAGGCTCCGAAATAGGTATTGTGTCAGTTTAAAACCGCTGAAGCGGTTGAGCAACCGAGGGCTATCCATTGCCGGGGGCTTAAGCCCCCGGCAATGGAACCAGAATACCTGCTAAACGGTTTCAACCGTTTCCCCCAAAGGAGATTCTGGTATATTCGAATTAATTTCTTTAACAATTGCATTCAGGTTCTATTCCGAAATAAAACCACTTGTATGAATAAACATTTACGCTTCGTTTTATTTTCATTTTCAATTCTGTTCGCGGCTGCTGAAGTTCAGGCGCAATGTGCACACACCGTGAATCTCGGTCCGGATACAGTAGTTTGTGATACTGCTCTCGTTCTTGATGCAGGCAATCCCGGAATGATGTATGCATGGAATACAACAGCAACGTCACAACAGATTACTGTAAGTACAAACGGTACCTACATCGTTACGGTAACAGATTCTGCAGCGTGTTCGGTGAGCGATACCATTGATGTGGTGGTGTATGCACCAGCTGTTACAGGAACCATTTCGCAACTCGGCGGAAATGCCCTCGTGTGCGGAAACTCAGCGGGAGTTACCATGTACAGCACGGGACATTCCGGTTACGTGATGTGGTTTGCACTCGACACGATTTCCGGTGTTTGGGGTG
>DATHKF010000479.1:0-3661 GCA_035489505.1 Bacteroidia bacterium
CGCTGCGGCTTAATCCCGGAAAAATAACCGCCAGCACCTGCCAGCACCCAATGAAAAATGCACGGAGGAATGAAATTTCTTTTTCTTCTTTGATTTCCGGATTCTTAAATAGTTTGTCGATGAAAAGCAGGATGATTCCGCCGCCTACCAGTGAACACGCAATGAAAACAGGGTTGCCGAGTTTTTCATCGATGTAATCGTCGAGCAGTTTTCCAACGATGAGCGCGGGAACGACTGCAATGCCGAGCTTGATGTAGAATTTCGGATCGCGGAAATTGACAAACTTTTTCCAGTACAGCGCAACCACTGCGAGAATGGCGCCGAGCTGAATAGCCACGGTAAATGTTTTTGTGAACGGAAGATCAGCAATTCCTAAACCGGAAGAAGCGATGATCATGTGGCCCGTCGAAGAAACCGGTAGAAATTCGGTAAGTCCTTCGATGATGGCGAGCAGGATCGCGTGAATGAGATTCATTTACGATTTACGATTTTGGATTTACGATTCGGGGATCGTGATAGTCACACGATCGTCTTCGAAGCAAATTGTCAGACTGAGCGGAGCCGAAGTCAGACAATTTCGTAAATCTAAACTTGCTCAGCAATAGCCTTCGGCGATTTCATGATGCCGTACAACACCACACCAAACCCGATCAGCAGTGTGATCGGAGCAACGGTAATGCGTCGTGAGCTGAAAATTTCAGGATTGAACTGGTTTGGGTCTTCAGAGCCTCCGCCAATCATGAGCAGGTAGCCCAGGATAAGAACACCAATTCCTGCGAGGATGATGTAATAATTCATTTTGTCGAACGCCAACGTATTCGGAGCCGACTCTTTGCGCATATCAGAAGCAGCAGCCTGTTCTTTACGGGCAGTGCCTTTAGCTGTAACGATTTTCTTAGCCATGGGGCGAAGATAGGGGAATTCGTGAAAAGACGCTGTTAAGGAGTGTAAAAGACTGGGGTTCAGTATTCAGGGAATCAGGTCTTCAGGATGCAGGAGATCAGGTATTCAGGATGCAGGAAATCAGGTGTTCAGGATGCAGGAAATCAGGAGTTCAGGATGCAGGGGATCAGGTATTCAGGTATTCAGGGTGCAGTCATGGTCTCGTATGCAGAGCGCAGAAATCCGTTTGCGGTGATTTTCGTTTTACAGGAATTTTGAAGATCGCAAATCGAAAGACAACCGGCTCACCTGCCTCCTGAACACCTGATCTCCTGCCTCCTGTTTTACACTAACCGGCGTAAAGCGCATCCGTGCTTTGTCTCAAGAACTTCCTCACCGCCAACGCCGTACTGATCCACGTAATCAGGACTCCGAGCATGATCTGCAACGCGCAAAGAATCGCGAGCGTTTCTACATCCGCCACCTGGATCAGTTTGAGGTCGTGGAAATAGCGGTCCATCACGAGCACAATTCCAACGGTGATGAGAATGGCAATGATGGCGCCGATAATTCCGTTGCGCACGCCTCTCCACACAAACGGACGGCGGATGAAAGTTTGCGTAGCGCCCACAAGGTCCATCGTGCGGATCAGGAAACGCTGGGAGTAAATGGCGAGGCGGATCGTATTGAAAATTAATCCGACCGCCACAATGAGTAAAGCCGCACTGAAAACAAGAATGATCAGGCTGATGGAACCCATGCGTTCGTTGACCACGCCAACCATATCTTTCTGGTACATCACGTCTTTGATGCGGGAATCTTCACGCAGTTCCTGTTCGATCCAGGCAATGCTGTCGTTGTTGGCGTAAGCGGCGTTCAGGTAAATTTCAATCGACGGTTGAAGCGGGTTGTACCCGAGTGTCTTGATGAAATCTTCTCCCAGGTCTTCGGAAAGTTGTTTTGCGGCTTCTTCTTTCGAAACAAAAATGGTGCTTCTTCTCCACGGTTCAGCGTCGATCGATTTCTGCAAAGCAAGAATGTCAACGTCTTTCGCGGTTTCATCGAGGAAAACGGTGATGTTGATGTTTTCCTTCACGTAATCGGAAACCATGCGCGCTTTGAGAATGAGCACGCTCAAAAGCCCGATCATCACCAGCACCAGCGAAATACTGATGATGATGGTAACACTTGAGCCGGCAAAACGGCGACGGGCTGAGGTTTCTGACATATCCGAAACGAAATTACTAATTCGCGAACCCGGCAAAAACCTCGCTGGAATCAATTATCAAACGAGTTGTTGACAATGGAGCCGTGGGTTTGCATAAGAACGGATTCGCTCCCGATGCTTAGGAATGTGTTGCTTAATAGAACGCAGATCAAACGGATTAAGCGGATTGTGACGATGATTGCTTCGCGATCTGATAATAATTTACACGAAATTTTGTTGTATGGTTTTTGTAAAATTCCGTGAGTTCTGCGTTTTCCGTGTACCATTTAAGAAACACCGGGTAACACAGATCGCGCAGCGATTCAATCCACAGCAATACGTTTTGCTGCGACCAATTAAAACCATTGCTTAATAGGAACGCTGATTTAGCGGATTATGCGGATTAAAAAGGATTTTGATTTCGTCACAGTGACCGCTTGAGTAACACAGATCGCGCAGCGATCAAATCCGTTCCAATCCTTTTCGCGAAGCGATCGCAAGCAACAGGATCGCGCAGCGATCAAATCCGCGTAAATCCTTTTCAATCCGCGTCGCGAGCGTTCCGCGTTCCTATTAAGAAACACCTGAGCAACACATCGCGAAGCATCGGGAGCGCAGCGATTCAATCCGTGGAGATCCGTCCTTCAGTGGGACGCCGAAGGCGGCATCCGTGTACCATTAAGCAACACCTGAGCCAAGCACCGATCACTATGCCATCCGCGCACAAAAAAACCGGGACAATTCACGAAGAACGATCCCGGTTAATGAATACAAATAACCGCGTATCTACTGTACGATCACAAGCCGCAATGCAACTCCATTCATCCGTACAGAATAAAGCCCCGAAGGAAGATCACCCAGGTTCATTTCTCCCTGGTCCGCAACCATCGCTTTCCGGCATTGTTTTCCATGTACGTCGAACACTTCAACAAGCTGCGGAGATGCCATACCGTGTTGAATGCGGATCACACCTTGCGATGGATTAGGCATGATGCTGAATGCGCTGAGTACTGTTTCACTGATTCCGGTGCAGATGTCATCAATCACACAAACAGTATCGACACTCACGCAACCCAACGAATCAGACAGGATCACACTGAGGCATTCTGTAGTGTCGGTTGTCACGCACGATGTTGTTGCGCCGTTGCTCCACAACCAGGAAGTGTAATTTCCGGTTGCGCACAATTGCAGTACATACGGATCGCAAATGATCGTGTCGTTTCCAAGTGCATTTACAGAAGCCGGAGCGGGCTGCGTGATAATCACGGTATGGGTGATCATACAGCCATTTGCATCGACGATCATAACCATGCACGTGCCCGGACAAAGATTGGTTACTGAAGGTGTTGTTCCTCCATTGCACCACTGGTAACTGTACGGCGAAGTGCCTCCGGTCAGACCTGTGATCGCTGCGCTTCCGTCACAGATCCCATTGCAACTGACATTCGTTGCGGTAACTGTTGCAGTCAATGCCGCAGGTTCAGTAATGCAAATTACTTCGGTATCTATACAACCGCTCGCGTCTGTAACTGTAACCGTATAACAACCGGCACAGAGGTTGCTCACCGTAGG
>DATHKF010000480.1:0-5761 GCA_035489505.1 Bacteroidia bacterium
AAATCCGTGCAGAGCGCAAAACAGCTCTCGGTATCAAATGGCTCATCAGCTACGCACGTGCACGTAACGAGAAATCAATGGCAGCTAAACTGGCCGGCGAAATCGTTGCAGCGGCGAAAGAAGAAGGTGCTGCTTTCAAAAAGAAAGAAGATACACACCGCATGGCTGAAGCGAACAAAGCATATTCACATTTCAGACTGTAATAAATAGTTAACGAGGGGAATCATGAGCGATCTCAGGTACACAAGAAATATTGGTATTGCGGCACACATCGATGCAGGTAAAACAACCTGCACTGAGCGTATCCTTTATTACGCGGGTGTAAATCACAAAATCGGTGAGGTACATGATGGTGCTGCTACTATGGACTGGATGGTTCAGGAGCAGGAGCGTGGTATAACCATCACTTCGGCTGCAACAACTTGTTTCTGGACTTACCGGGCGAACAAGTACAAAATGAATATCATCGATACACCAGGACACGTTGACTTTACAGTAGAAGTTAACCGCTCACTGCGCGTACTCGACGGATTGGTGTTCCTGTTTTCTTCAGTTGATGGTGTTGAACCACAATCTGAAACAAACTGGCGCCTCGCAAATAATTACAACGTAACCCGTATTGGTTTCGTAAATAAAATGGACCGTGCCGGTGCCGATTTCCTTGGCGTAGTTAAGCAAGTGAAAGAAGTATTGGGCGGTAACCCTGTTCCTTTGCAGCTTCCTATTGGTGCTGAAGAACATTTCAAAGGTGTAGTTGACCTGATCAACAACCGTGGAATTGTCTGGAACGACGCTGACCAGGGAATGACATTCACAGAAGTTCCGATTCCTGAGGATATGAAAGCCGACGTTGCTGAATGGCGCGAAAAGCTTCTTGAATCAGTTTCCGAATTCGATGATAACATCATGGCGAAGTTCTTCGACGCTCCTGAAACAATCACAGAAGCTGAAGTTCTTACCGCATTACGCAAAGCATGTATTGCAAACAAAGTTGTTCCTATGGTATGCGGTTCCGCATTCAAGAACAAAGGTGTGCAGACCATGCTTGATTACGTAATGGAATTGATGCCTTCTCCGATGGATAAAGAAAGCATCAAAGGAATCAACCCGGATACCGAAGAAGAAGTTTACCGCAAGCCTGATGTGAACGAACCGTTTGCAGCACTTGCGTTCAAAATCGCAACCGATCCTTTCGTAGGACGTCTTGCCTATTTCCGTGCTTACTCCGGAAAACTCGATTCAGGTTCTTACGTTCTGAACACCCGTTCAGGAAACAAAGAACGTATCTCGCGTATTTTCCAGATGCACGCCAACAAACAGAACCAGGTTCCTTTCATCGAGGCTGGTGATATTGGTGCAGCAGTTGGATTCAAAGACATCAAAACAGGTGATACACTTTGCGCAGAGAACGCTCCTATTGTTCTCGAAGCAATGAATTTCCCTGAACCGGTTATCGGAATCGCAGTGGAGCCGAAAACTCAGGTCGATCTCGATAAACTCGGGGTTGCATTGAATAAACTTGCTGAAGAAGATCCTACATTCCGTGTGAAGTCTGACGAAGAAAGCGGACAGACCATCATCAGCGGAATGGGTGAGCTTCACCTTGAAATTATCGTTGACCGTCTGCGTCGCGAATTCAAAGTGGAAGTAAACCAGGGTGCACCACAGGTTAACTTTAAAGAAGCTATCAACGGTACTATCGAGCACCGTGAAGTATACAAGAAACAAACCGGTGGTCGCGGTAAATTCGCGGACATCAAGTTCATTGTTTCTCCTGTTGACGCAGATTTCGTACCTGATCCGAAGAACGGCGGTCTCCAGTTTGTGAATGAAATTTCCGGTGGTAACATTCCACGTGAATTCATTCCGGCCATTGAAAAAGGATTCAAGAGCTCAATGGGCAATGGAATCCTGGCAGGATACCCGATCCAGACAATGAAAATTGTTGTGATCGATGGTTCTTACCACGACGTCGATTCTGATGCACTGTCTTTCGAGATTTGCGCGAAGACTGCGTTCCGTGAAGCATTGCCAAAAGCAAAACCTGTTCTTCTTGAGCCAATCATGAAAGTGGAAGTACTGACCCCGGAACAGAACATGGGTGATGTTGTTGGTGACTTGAACAAGCGTCGCGGCCAGATCGAAGGAATGGACTCGCGTGCAGGTGTACAGGTAGTAAAAGCAAAAGTTCCGCTGTCGGAAATGTTTGGATACGTAACACAATTGCGTACCATTACATCAGGACGCGCATCTTCTACAATGGAATTCTCACATTATGCTGATGCTCCACGCAACATCGCTGAGGAAGTCATCGCAAAAGCAAACGGTAAAAAAGCTGAAAAAGTTTAACGCACAACGTTCTTTAAATTATGAGCCAGAAAATCAGAATTAAACTTAAGTCATACGATTACAACCTCGTAGACAAGTCTGCAGAGAAAATCGTTAAGACTGTAAAAAGCACAGGTGCTGTAGTAAGCGGACCTATTCCGTTGCCAACACACAAGCGCATTTTCACCGTATTGCGTTCACCACACGTTAACAAAAAGGCGCGTGAGCAGTTCCAGCTTTGCAGCTACAAGCGTTTGCTCGACATCTACAGTTCTACATCTAAAACTGTTGATGCCCTGATGAAACTTGAATTGCCAAGTGGTGTTGAAGTTGAGATCAAAGTCCCATAACCGGCAGTCTCAAAATCGTATAATCGTAATTAACAAATCGTAAATAATAATGTCAGGCTTAATTGGTAAAAAAATCGGAATGACCTCTGCCTTCGGTGCCAATGGTAAATATGTACCATGCACAATTATCGAGGCTGGTCCTTGCGTGGTTACGCAAGTAAAAACCAAAGAGACAGACGGCTATGAAGCACTCCAGCTTTCATTTGAAGAGAAGAAGGAGAAGCACACTTCACAAGCGATGAAAGGGCATTTTGCAAAAGCGAAAACCACGCCGAAACGCAAAATTGCTGAGTTCAGAACTTTTGAAGAAGCGAAAAACGTAGGAGATGTCATCACACTTGAACTGTTCAAGGAAGGCGACGTTGTTGATGTCAGCAGCGTTTCCAAAGGAAAAGGTTTTCAAGGTGTAATGAAACGTCACGGATTCGGTGGAGTAGGTGGAGCAACACACGGTCAGCACGATCGTCTGCGCGCACCTGGTTCATTGGGTAACTCATCCTTTTCATCACGCGTTGTAAAAGGTATGCGTATGGCAGGCCGTACAGGTGGCGACAAAGTGAAGAGCCTTAACCTCGAAATTGTAAAATTGTTTCCTGAGAAGAATCTTATCATCGTGAAAGGTTCAATCGCAGGCGCTAAAGGAGCTTACGTTACGATCAGCAAATAACATGGAACTCGCAGTATATAACTCAGACGGAAAAGCAACATCGAAAAAGGTGAAGCTGAGTGACGATGTGTTCTCAATTGAACCCAACGATCACGCAATTTACCTGGATGTGAAGCAATATCTCGCTGCCCAGCGCCAGGGAACGCACAAATCAAAAGAGCGTGCTGAAATCGCACGTACAACCAAAAAACTGAAGCGCCAGAAGGGTACTGGTGGTGCACGTGCTGGTAGCATGAAGTCGCCATTGTTCCGCGGAGGTGGCCGTGTATTTGGTCCGCGTCCACGCGATTACGGCATCGCTGTAAACAAAAAAGTAAAAGCGCTTGCCCGTAAATCGGCACTCAGCTACAAAGCGAAAGAAAATAACATCATCGTTCTTGAAGACCTCAACTTCGATGCCCCTAAAACTTCACGCTATACGGAAATGCTCGCAGCATTGAATGTTGCCGGCAAGAAAACACTGCTCGTTGTTGCTGAACACAACAAGAACGTGTACCTGTCTTCCCGTAACCTGACTGCTGCAAAAGTGGTGACCGCTTCAGAATTGACTACTTACGATATTCTGAACGCAACGAATCTTCTTCTTGTTGAAGGTTCACTTTCAAAACTCGAAACCCTGCTCAAGAACTAAGACCATGAACGTACTTATCAAGCCAATCATCACAGAAAAGATGTCACAGGCCGGCGAAAAGTTAAACCGTTATGGTTTTGTAGTCGACGGGCGTGCGAATAAACTGCAGATCAAAGTAGCAGTAGAAAAAATGTACAGTGTGAGCGTTGAAAACGTAAACACGATGAATTACAACGGGAAAGTCCGTTCACGTTTTACCCGTGCGGGTACACAGGTGGGCATCGCTAACCGTCACAAGAAAGCAATCGTTACCCTGAAGACAGGTGAGACAATTGATTTTTACAGCAATCTCTGATAACTAATAGACCTATAGAGAGCTATGGCACTTAGAAAATTTCGTCCCTTAACACCAGCAATGCGTCACCGTACGCTGGTTACTGCCGAGGACATCACTTCTTCGACACCGGAGAAAAGTTTGCTTGCTCCTGCCCCTAAAAAAGGCGGACGTAACAACTCAGGCAAGATGACCATGCGCTACATCGGCGGTGGACACAAACAGATGTATCGTATTATCGACTTCAAACGCGATAAGTTCGACGTCCCTGCAACAGTAAAAACGATCGAGTACGATCCAAACCGTACCGCACGTATCGCGCTGTTGTTTTATGCCGACGGTGAGAAGCGTTACATCATTGCCCCGGCAGGGTTGAAAGTTGGTCAGACATTATTGTCTGGCAAAAAAGCAACTCCTGAAGTAGGCAACGCATTGTTCCTGGCTGATATTCCACTGGGAACGATCATTCACAACATCGAGTTGCGTCCCGGACAGGGAGCAAAGATGGCGCGCAGCGCAGGTGCTTATGCACAGCTGAGCGCACGTGAAGGAAAATTTGCTGTACTTCGCATGCCTTCCGGCGAAACACGTATGATCATGATTACTTGCCTGGCAACAATCGGATCATGCTCGAACCCGGATCACAGCTTGCAGAGTGATGGTAAAGCCGGTCGTAACCGTTGGTACGGTCGTCGTCCACGCACACGTCCTGTTGCAATGAACCCGGTTGATCACCCAATGGGTGGTGGCGAGGGCCGTGCTTCAGGTGGTCACCCGCGCTCACGCAAAGGAACCAAGTCGAAAGGTCTCAAAACACGCTTTAAAGCAAAGGCTTCGAATAAATACATTATCGAACGTCGTAAGAAATAATTAATAAGCCGATAACAGAACAATATGGCACGTTCACTCAAAAAAGGACCTTTCGTAGATCCTAAGCTGGATAAGAAAGTTGTAGTTATGAATAGCTCCAACAAGAAGGTGGCGATCAAAACATGGTCGCGCCGTTCAATGATCTCTCCGGATTTCGTTGGGCACACTTTCGCGGTCCACAACGGAAATAAATTCATCCCTGTATACGTGACTGAAAACATGGTAGGTCACCGCCTGGGAGAATTTGCACCAACCCGTACTTTCCGCGGGCACTCTGGTAACAAGGACAAAGCCTCTAAATAATAACCACTGAGAAAAATCAGAGATGGCACGCAGAAAAGAATTATCAGCGAACGAGCGCAAGGAAGCAATGAAGACCACTTACATTGCTATGCTTCGCAACGTTCCAACATCACCACGTAAAATGCGACTCGTTGCAGACATCGTGCGTGGAAAAGAAGTATTCGCAGCGTTGAACATTCTTCGCTTCACGAATAAAGAAGCTGCAGGACGTTTGGAGAAACTCCTTCGTTCAGCAATTGACAACTACGAAAAGAAATCAGGTAACGTTGCCCAGGCAGATAACCTGTTTATCAAAACCGTAACTGTTGATGGAGCAACACAGCTGAAGCGTATTTCAG
>DATHKF010000481.1:0-3725 GCA_035489505.1 Bacteroidia bacterium
CATTTTTCTGAAGCCAGTGAATCAGTTTACCGCTTTCCTTTTCCGGCTTGTTCTGCGTAACCACCCAATAAATTTTCGTGGTTTCCCGCTGACGGAAAAGTTCATTCATCCGTGCAAGCGCTTTGCTGGTTTTTGCAAACAGCACAACTCCGCTTACGGGCCGGTCAATGCGGTGAATCACACCCATGAAAACTTCACCGGGTTTGCTGTACTTTTCTCCAACGAAAATTTTGAGTTTTTCGCTCAGCGGAATGTCGCCGGTTTTGTCGCCCTGCACAATTTCACCCGTTCGCTTGTTGATGGCAATGAGGTGGTTGTCTTCGAAAAGGATCCGTGATTCGTCAATCGGCACTGCATTATTCTCCATGTGGTTGTTCGCTACGCTCACTGTTATTTTCTTTTGCCGCAGATTTCGCTGATGGCGCAGATTGTGTGATTGATTCTCTTTCGCTTCGCGAAAAATAATCTTTTCAATTCCTTGATAATTAACGCTAAGTCCCGATCTGCGCAATCAGCGAAATCTGCGGCTAACTATTTCCTGTTGATCTTAAACTCCGTCCGCCGGTTCTTCGCATGCTCGTCTTCCCCGCACTCCACTCCATCGGCACACCTGTTCAGCAAACGTGTTTCACCGTAACCAACTGCTTTCAGACGGTTCTTGGCAATGCCCCGCTTCACGAGATAATCCAATACCTTCTGTGCGCGCTTGAGAGAAAGCTTCTGGTTGTAATCGCTCGTGGCACGGCTATCTGTATGCGCACTGATCTCGATCGTGATCGTTGGATCAAGCTGCATTACTTTTACTACTTTCTCCAGCGTAATTTCCGCTGCCGGAAGAATATCTGCTGAACCGTAATCGTAGTAAATGTTTTCGATGATCAGGAGCGTATCCTTGTTCTGCTTCGCTTTCATCTGCAATACCTGCAGCCACGGATCGTCTACGTACACGTAACCGATTGTGGTTTTGTCGAGCGGCAATACGCGGAATTCGAATTTCCCACCCTTGCCCATGCGAAGTGTCTTCACCACTTTTCCGCTCTCGTCGCGCACATAGAGTTTACCAAACGCCGCGAGTGTTGGGTCCTTGATCTCTTCCACACTCATGATGTACGCCTGGTCGGACGGAAGATTGGTGAAATTGAAAAATCCTTTTTCATCCGTGGTTGTGGTCTGAACAACTTCACCTTTATCGTTGAGGATGCTCACTGTCGTATTCGCGAGAACAGTGTGTGCAGAATCAGCGCCGGTGAGTGTTCCGCGCATGTCCATGCGAAGATCAGTGTCTTCCACCGACATGGCAGAGATCGTGGCTTTGTCTTCCGGGAGAATGCGGAACTGGAATTTTCCATTCGCATCCGGTTTGGTGGTCATCAGTTGTTTTCCGCTGCGGTTGGTAATAGACACCGTAGAGTTTGGAGATAAGCCGGGATCAGCTGCATCATCCAATGCAACGATGTAGGTTTTGTCCGGTGGAATGTGCGTGAACGCGAACGCGCCAAATTCATTCGTAGTGGTCGACTGCACAATATTTCCCTGATCGTCTTTCAGGTCGACTTTCGTATTGGCGATCGGAGTCGGAGGATCTCCATCGGAAATAAGATTACCGGCAATGGTGAGGTATTCATCATCGGCGAGGAGCTGCGGTGGTGCCGCCGGATCAGCAGGGAGATTCTGGAACGTGTACCGCCCTCCTATTTCATCCATCACGGTTACACGAACGAGTTTATCCTGCTCGTCGGACATGTAATATTTCGGTTTGCTCGCGAGACCGGGATCTTCTTCGTTCAGGCGAACGATGTAGTTCTGGTCCGAAGGAAGATTATCGAACTTGAAATTGCCATTCCCATCCGTCGTGGTGGTCTTCATCACTTTTCCTTCGGAGGTGAGCAATTCCACTTTCGTGTTGGGCATAATTTCGGTCTGCGATTTACCAGCCAGCAACGTTCCGCGGATGTTTACAAACTTGCTCGTCACCTGGAATGAGTATATATCATCAGAACCCATTCCACCTGCGCGGTCAGAAGTAAAGTACCCGCGATTGCCTTCCGGATTAAATGCAATGCCAAAATCATCGGTCGTACCGTTCAACGGACTTCCCTGGTTAACCGCTTCTGACCAAACTCCATTTTCGGACTGCGACGAGAAAATATCAAGACCTCCCAATCCTCCATGTCCGTCGGAACTGAAAAACAATACACCGTCTTTACGCAGGTAAGGAAAAACTTCATCACCAGGCGTGTTGACTTCAGCACCGAGATTCTGTGGCTGCGACCAACCTGTTCCTTCTTTCTTACAGAACCAGATATCCTTTCCTCCTTGTCCACCCTTCATGTCCGAAGAGAAATACAGCAGGTTTCCATCGGCAGACAATGCAGGATGTGCGCACGAGTAGAGATCGGAGTTGTGCTGGAATGCCGTTACGTTTTTCCAGGAACGTCCATTGTATTCGGAAAAATAAATCTTTGGACGATTTACAAAATTCTGAGTCCTCAGTTTAAGTTTTCTTTCCACGCGATTGAAGGCCATCGTCTTTCCATCCCCGGTAACGCTCATCGGTCCGTTGTGAAAATCCTTATTGATCGTTTTCGAAATTTTTTGCGGAGTACCAGATGTAAATGAATCATCCCCGGTTTGTTTCAGGTATGAATAATAAATCGAATAGAACGCACGTCCCGTTCCCGCATTTTCACCATTCAATATATCGGTGGCGCCACGGTCAGAAACCATCAGAAGTCCCTGCGTCCAGAATACAGGAGCAAGATCGGATGCCGGGGAGTTGATATTCTGAACATTTTCTACTGCGTAATTCGGCGTTTGCGTGAGCCAGACCTGTATGTTGTCCAACGCTTCGACCTGTTGCTTCGCATAGGCATTCTGCGGATCCAGGTTCATGAATTTCATCAGCTGAACACGCGCTTCCGGAATCTTGCCATTGTTCTTCAGCACCATTCCGTAGTAGAAATACACCAACGGGTGACAATTAGGATTGGCTTCAACTGTTTTTGCGTACCACTCCTCGGCCTTCACATAATTTTTGGTGATCCGGTATGCGTTGGCGAGATTCTCCATCGCGGCAGGATCTTTTTTCTTCCGCAATCCCTTTTCGTACGCAGGAATGGCGCGGGCATAATCACCCGAATAGAAAAAACGGTCGCCGCGCTTGATTTGCGCACCAACAGGAATTGCAAGGGCAACCAGAAAAAATAAAATAATCAGCTTGTGTACTGTACGCATAAACCAGGCCTCAAGGGTCAGAAAAATCTAGGAGATAACATATCGGATTGGAAAACATTCAGGTCAAAGCCAATCATAATTTCGTGCGAGCCGCCGTGGTAACCACGGAGTTTCCCAAAGGCAACGTCGTACGAATAGCCTACTTTGATTTTTTCATTGATGTTGTATTGTGCAAGAAGGATCACACTGTTCTCGCTCCGGAATGAACAGCCGAACCACACCACTTCTTTGTACCGGAAATTCAGGTTGAGATCAGCACTCACCTGGCTCGTTGTTATCACGTGACGCACCATGATCGAAGGACTGAATGTAAAATTGTCGCCCATTTTAAATGCACGTCCGATCGTAAAAAAGCTGTGCGGGTTTAACGTGGCTGTACCGGCGATAGAATCTGCAATGAAGTGCCCGTACTTGGGACGGTTGAGGTGAGTAACGGAAATGCCGGTGAAGAAATTCTTGTTATTGAAATAAACACCGAATTTAAAATCCGG
>DATHKF010000482.1:0-2316 GCA_035489505.1 Bacteroidia bacterium
AGTGAAGTAAGTCCAACGTGGTAGTGATACGTAATTGCGCGTGCAAGGAACCCGCCATCGATCAACGAAGAAATGGATTCGCCCACGATGAGTTCGTCGTACGTATCCTTCATCCGGATATTGATGTTTGAACTCAGCGGCGTTGCGGTTACGCCAAGCACCACACCTTTTTCGTAAAAACGAAAGAGTTTTCCGAATGCGTTGTAGTGCGCTTCATCAACGATCATCAACCCGATATTGTCGAGGTCGAGGATTTCATCGCGCAGGCGGTTGTTGAGTGTTTCTACCATCGCCACAAAACACATGAAATCGTTCGGCACCGGCATTTCCTTCACGACGCTGTTGATGACCATGTTGTTTACGCCAAACTCACTCAGCTTCTGCGAGGTTTGTGCACAAAGTTCCAGACGGTGAGTCAGGATCAGGACCTTTTTTCCCGTGGCCAGAATGTAGCGCCGCGCGATCTCCGAAAATATCACTGTTTTCCCGCCACCCGTGGGCAACTGGTAAAGCAGGTTGTATTTGGAAGGATGGTCGTTAAACCGCCTGAGAATTTCATCAATGGCCGCCTCCTGGTAAGGGTACAGCCGTTTGCCATTGGTGATTTCCGGTATGGGTAAAATTTCGGGATTGTTCAATATGCTGCGGTAAAAAGAAGATGCAAAGATACGGACACTCATCGTACCATAGTCGTTTACAAACGACTACAAATGTTTAATATACGGCTATCTGTTTTAGAAAGTCGATTATTGCAAAAATCAAGTTTTTCAATTTATTCCATAACACATGCATTTACAGGTTATTCAACGAAAAATTCATGAGATCCGGGGTTACAAAGTAATCCTGGACTTCGACATTGCCGCGCTATATGAGACGGAAACAAAAGTGTTAAATCAGGCTATTAAGCGTAACATCGCGCGTTTTCCTGCCAAGTTTATGTTCCGCCTTTCTTCGAGGGAATGGAGCAGGATGCGGTCACAATTTGTGACCGCATCACATCAGAAAAGAAGAAACAGTACAGTAACGCCCTATGCATTTACCGAACACGGTGTGGCGATGCTCGCCAGCGTACTTAAAAGTCAGAAAGCAATTAAAACGAACATCGCCATCGTGGAAGCTTTTATTGAGTTAAAAGAATTCGCACTGAACTACAAAGAGCTCTCCAAAAAACTGGCAGACCTCGAAGCTTGTTACGATGAGCAATTCAAAGAGGTATTTGAAGCGATGAAATATCTGTTGAACAAAGACAAACAGGAAAAGAAACAGGTACGGAGAAGAAGAATTGGCTATAAAATCTGATGTCGTGGTGTGGTGTCAGATGGTACCATCTGACACCACGTGATGCGGTCACAAATTGTGACCGCATCCCAAAACCTGATTTCCACCAGCCAACGTCTTTGCATACCACTTATCAAATGGGTCTGTGATTTAGCCTCCGGGCACGGTACATTTGGCCGTTTATCGCTAGTTACCTGTCAAAATCATCCGTATGAAAAATCTGAAGGTTTTTAAATCGTTGGGCGCATTGCTTTTCATTGGATGCGTTGCCGCTGCCGTTTCACAATTCAGCCTGGCCAAGGAGAAGCCGCCGGTGGTGAAACCGTTCATGCCGGAAGTTATTTCTCAATTTCCCGGCGTACGCGATGTGGCCATTTCACCCGATGAAAAAGAGATCTATTTCACCGTTCAAAGCTACCAGGGCGAATTGTCGGCTATTGTTTGCGTGAAGAACGTCGACGGTACATACTCCAAACCGGAAATGGCGGTGTTCTCCGGACGCTTCCAGGACCTTGAGCCGTTTTTCTCTCCCGACGGACTGCGCCTCTACTTTGTTTCGAATCGTCCGCTGGATGCGAAAACGGCTGAGCCGAAAGATTACGACATCTGGTACGTAGAACGCACCGCGGTAAACACGGCCTGGTCGGAACCGAAAAATATGGGCGCACCCGTAAATACAACGGACAATGAATTCTATCCTTCCGTGGCGACTTCCGGCAACCTGTATTTTACCTGCGACGGAGCAAAATCAAAAGGGAAAGACGACATCTTCTTCTGCAAATGGAAAAACGGAAAATACGAAGCACCCGTTTCGATGGATGATTCCATCAACTCCGTGGGTTATGAATTCAATGCGTTTGTTGCACCCGATGAATCGTTCATCATCTACACCTGTTACAATCGTGAAGGTGGACTTGGAAGCGGCGACCTTTACATCAGTGAAAAGTCGGGCGATCACTGGAGCGCATCAGAAAACATGGGGAATGCCATCAACTCCAAACAAATGGATTACTGTCCGTTTGTGAATACAAAATCGGG
>DATHKF010000483.1:0-7250 GCA_035489505.1 Bacteroidia bacterium
GAAGTGAATGAGGGCGAGGGTTTCAAATCCTAATGCAATCTCGATGAAAATAATTCCGATTTGCGCTGTGGAAGCATACGCGATCTGTGTTTTTACGGTCGACTGAACGCGTGCAATGGATGTGCTCACGAGTGCAGTGAGCAGTCCAACAGCGATGAGCACGATTTTCACTGCGAAAACATTTTCCCAGAACGGAATCGTACGCAGCACGAGAAAAACCCCGATGTGTACGGCCAGCGCACCATAAAATACGGCGCTTGATGTGGTCGGACCTTCCATCGCCCTTGGCAGCCACGACGAAAACGGAAACTGCGCCGATTTGATCAAGGCAGAACCGAGAAGAAGAAAAACGATCAGCATGTACGTCGTTGGATGCGCATGAAAATGTTCGCTCACTGCTGCAGTATTGTTGAACTCCGCAAACGTTACGTTGCCGTGCCAGAGATGGTGACTTAGCCACATGACGAGAATCAGGCAGATGTCGCTGAGCCGGTAAAACGAAATTACTTTCAATCCGTTGCGTGCAGGAAGATAACGGTCGCGGTAAAACGCGATGAGCAGGAATGAGGAAAGCCCGATAATCTCCCAGCCAACGAAGAGCGTTTCAAAGTTTCCGGAAAAAATAATGATGCAATAACCGAGGAAGAAAAACTGGATCGTATTGAAAAAACGTTTGAAGCCTTCTTCGCGGTGAAGATAGGTCCGGCTGAAAACAGCAACCACAAATGCGAGAAGCGAACCAACAATGGCAAAAACCGCAGTGATTTTATCGAAATAGAAATCGATGAAAAATTCAAAGCCGGCCGTTTTGTAAACAATGAATTGTTTGATGTCCAGCACCGGGTGTCCTTTGATGATCCACCAGGTGGTAAACGCAAGGACAAGAAGCGCCTGAAGTCCCATCGTGCCAATGGCGATCATGGAAATAACTTTTTCGCTCCTGCGCGGGAATAGAAGGCTCAGGACAAATCCGGCAAGAGGAAGAAGAATAAATAAAACGAGTAACTGGTTCATGCTATCAGTTGATCAGGTAAACGGGTAAATTTTCTTTGGTTGCATCGGTGATGTGTGCCGATTCCATTTCAGGTGCGTTCTCAAACAGTTTTTCAAAAGAAGTGATGACAGGAATTTCTTTCGTTAACGGATCGTACTTGACAAATTCACCGTTTTTGAAATAATGAAACTCGTTCGTTTCCGGGTGAAGCGCCGAAATGTGTACCCACTCGTTCACATACCACTCGTAAACTTCCGGCACCGACTGAATGGTTTTCAAAACCACTTCCGGGAAATGTTCTACAATCACCATGAGCCGTACCGGATCGTGAGGTTCGATCATTTGCTGCGGAAGCCCCGGGCGAAGATCGCCGTCGCTGCTGTTGGTTACACCGAACAAACCGGTTACGTTATGCGGAAGCTTTGTCCCTGCGCCGAATTTATTGATGTCGACGCGAGAAAAATAGTATTCCAGGTTGATGCCGCCGCACACCACACCGATCGGGCGCATGATGCCGAGCAGCAATTTTCCTTCCGGGTCGGTGGTGTAATCGTAAGAGTTCAAAAATGCGCGGCGGTCCAGGTACAACCCGCGCGTGATCTTGCGCCGGCCGATGATGCACAATGCATTGGTGCCGTGTCCAAGTTCCGGACGTGGTTCAAAAAACGAAACGGAACGCTTGCGAATGGCTTCACGCACTTTCTTGATATCCATTTTGGTATTGATGGAAGCAAACCGCCGTGAGCGTTCTTTTGCATCCAGGTCGAGCGCATGTTCAAATGAAATGCGGTTCTGCGCGTGCATCTGTACGGTCTCACCGGTGAGTTTCCTTTCGTCGTAGAATTCGATCTGGTCACTTGCCGTATCGTGCATGCCACCAATGAAAACCGTGCGCTGCGGAACTTCTATGCCGCGTTCACCAAGCAAAGTGCGCACTCCTTTGTGGTTGGCCATGAACGCAAACACACGCGCATTGACAGAACCGGGACGGCCACTGCACGCACCGCAATCGTGTGCACCGTGATGCGGATTGTTCGCACTGCTCGATCCGTGCCCGAGGATGTACACAATCGGAGCAAAGTCGCGGATCATTCCTGTTCCGCGCAGGAGCGATTCCACACGTGCAGCCATTTCCTGCACCGTAAACCCGATCTGTAATCCGTTCTCACGGTTGTTCGGATTGGTGTTTTCAATGGTCAGGTGCGAATTCTGTCCCATGTGACTGGATGCATTCGAAATTGCCGGGGTCATTTTCGGACGGAACAGGTCGAAGAACAATTTTATTCCTGCCCAGAAACCGAGCGTGATGGTCATCAACGTACCGAGGAAGAGCGAATGACCGTGTTTGTTGTACAACAATTCATGTTTGTGCTCCTGGGTGCTTCCTGTTTCTTTGATCAGGTAACCGGGAGTAACGGGAGCTGGGCAAAGCTTGTCGTAAAACTTTGCGTGTTCCGGTTGGAAATAAAATTCAACGCTGAAAAATCCGGGCCAGCCCAATGTTTCACATCTTGAATTGACGTACTCGATATGCCTGCGCAACGAACATTCACGTTCGTCAATACAGAAAACCGCCTGGAACGATTTTGTGGTTTGTGCGGAGACTGGCCGTTCCGCATTCACGCGGACTCCCTGCAGCACTTCATCGTAGTAACTCCATTCAAAAGCATCCTGCCAGAGGCTGAATACTTCGCGCAATTCCGAGGAGGGCGTGGGGGCGAATAAATCTGCCGGACCATTTCTCTTGTTGCTGCACAAAGGTTCCCACTGCGATCCAAGCTTCGATTCCAGTGCATCGATTTCCAGTATGAGCTCGAACACGATTAAATCATGAAGCGAAATGGGTTTTGTATCGGGCAACCCGTGCGGTGCGTCTTCTACTGCAGAAACAAGTCCCGACCAGCCCTGGTGACTGAACTGCTGATCGAAAAGGTAACGCTCAAAGTATGCTTCATTGCCAACCACGATGCGCAGCAATGAAATTATAGTCGTTTGCGTATTCAGCAGGAGTTCTTTCGCCCGCCTGGTTTTTAAGAGGCTGGTAAAACTGTTTTTCTCCAGCTCACGCATCGAAGCGAGGAAGCCGCCTTCGACCATCGGAAATTTCCACGAAGAAATTCCCTGGTCGAGATACCCGGCAAGAATGCGAAACAGCAAAGGATGAACTTTGTAATCCAGTTCCACACCGTGTGTTGATTTCCATTCGGCACGCAGTTCTCCTATCCGCGGATGATTAACCGTGTTGTATGCCTTCGTGAGCATACGGTTTTTCCATTCGTTGAGATGAGAAGCACCTTTTGCCGAAGTAACCACACGGTCGACCACATTCGCTTTGATGCGCCCGTTTTGGTACAGCTTCCGGTAATCATCGAGCTCGAGTGTAACCTGGTAGCCGAAAATTCCGGAAGCATGAAAAATAGCATCATAAAATTTCTGCTGCTGGAACGCGTGAAGGGTATTGTGGTGAATGAAATCCTTCAGCGGAGTTTGCGTAGGCAGGTAATGCTTCAGTTCATGCAGCACATGGGCTTCATCAAAGTGATGTTTCCCGTGTTGCCCTGATGATCGCGCGGCGGTTGCATTGCCGGGAACTTCATTCGTATTAACCGTGTTCTGACTCATGTCAATCGACTTAGTAATTACGGAATTTCATTTCGGTTCGAGGTGATAGATGCTGTGCAATTCCTTTGCGCATGTAAAGGTAACTTCCAGGTCACGAATGCGACAGTCCGCAAGATCATACACCCAGCCGTGAATATGCAACGGTTGTTTTTTCTCCCAGGCATTTTGCACGATGGATGTATTGCCCAGGTCGTGTACCTGCTCCATCACGTTTACTTCGACAAAGCGACGTGCGCGCGCAGTCTCATCTTCGATAGCGTCGAGTTCGGGATGATGAAACCTGTACACATCTTTAATATGACGCAGCCAGTTGTCAATTAAACCGTATTGTTTGTTGCCCATTGCGGCCAATACACCGCCGCAGCCGTAATGTCCGCATACGATGATGTGTTTTACTTTCAACACATCTACGGCATACGAAAGTACACTGAGCAGGTTCATGTCGCTATGCACAACCATGTTGGCAATGTTCCGGTGTACAAAAATTTCTCCCGGTCTTGTCCCGGTGATCTCGTTTTCAGGAACGCGGCTGTCGGAACAGCCGATCCAAAGGTATTCGGGTTTTTGCTCTGCCGCGAGCTGTGTGAAAAATTCAGGATGGTTGTTTCTCTGAAGTACGGCCCAGGCTTTATTATTCTCTAAGAGGCGATCATATGATCTTTCCATAAGGTGCTTTTTTTGGTTCATCAGTGTCCTGATGAAATTTCTACTTCCGGAATATTTTTCAATTCCAGTGTAATGTTCTTAATAGTTGCACCGTGTTTTTTGAAGTTCTGAATGATCTCCACCACATCGTAATCGATGTTTGTAGAACGTGACCCATCAATGAGTACGTTGGAGTTTTCCGGCAATTCTTCCAGCATCAATTGTATGCTGGCTTTATTCAGGAAAGTAACTTCTTCAGATAACACGATGCGGATCTGTTCACCGGCTTTCACTTCGTTCTTGTGGAAGAAATAGGAGGTCCGGTAATTTTTCCGCAGGATATAAAAAATCGCGAACACCATTCCAATACCGATGCCTTTCAGCAGGTCGGTGAAAAGAATGGCAATGATTGTGACAAGGAATGGCAGAAACTGTTCCCAACCGATCTTGTACATTTCTTTGAACAGCGACACTTTCGCGAGTTTGTATCCCACCATAAGCAATACAGCCGCAAGGCATGCAAGTGGGATCATGTTCAGGAAAGTCGGAATGAGAATGGCGCAACCGAGTAACAACAGGCCATGAAAGATGGCAGAGAGTTTTGTTTTCCCACCCGCGTTGATGTTTGCCGAGCTGCGTACAATCACCTGGGTCACGGGCAATCCGCCAATGAGACCGGAAACAATGTTGCCCGAGCCCTGCGCAATCAACTCACGGTTGGTAGGTGTGTTTCTCCGTTCAGGATCCAGTTTGTCCGTTGCTTCCACGCACAACAGCGATTCGAGACTCGCTACGATCGCAATGGTCAATGCGGTGATGTAGACCTTCGGATTGCTCAACGCACTCCAATCCGGCATGCTGAAGAAACCTGTGAATTCAGCAGCGGTTTGGGCTACCGGTAATTTCACGAGGTGATCATCGATGAGCAAGAGGCCCGGTGCGGAAAGCTTGAAAATATAATTGATCATGATTCCTAATATCACCACGATCAATGCGCCGGGAATAAACTTGAACACCGCGAAGCGTTTCATGAATGGCCGGTCGAACAGGATCAAAACTCCAAGCGACAATACGCTGATGATTAGCGCACCCGGATTGAAATATTTGAACGCGTACCAGATCTCCGAAAATGTATTGTGCTTATCACTCTGCATAAATTCTTCATCACCGACCACGTCTTTATCAAAGCCGAGTGCATGCGGAATCTGTTTCAGGATCAGGATCAACCCAAACGCCGCGAGCATGCCTTTGATCACCGAGGACGGAAAATAGTAGCCAATGATTCCTGCACGGAGCAAACCCAGAATGACCTGGAACACACCTGCGAGTACCACGGCAACGAGAAACATCTGGAATGCCGCGGTAGTGCGCAACGATTCCATTTGTGCTTCGTAGTCGGCGAGCTTCATGCCCAACCGTGCTGCTTCCGTTGGGAAATTCGCCGGGTTAATATTCATGGCGGCAAACTCGGGTTTGAGCGAAGCAATCGATGCAAGCACAATGGTTGTCAATCCTGCTGCCGGTCCGCTTACACCCAGCGTAGAACCGCTGATCATTCCCACAACAATTCCACCTACAAATCCTGCAATGATGCCCGAGAACAAAGGCGCTCCTGAGGCAAGTGCAATGCCGAGGCAAAGCGGAAGTGCCACGAGAAACACAACGAGTCCTGCGGGCAGATCGTTTTTCAATTGACTAAATGAAAATTTGGCTCCTGATTTGTCTGGGCTCATAACAAGAAATGAATGATTGGTGTGTGATGCAGTTTTTTTTCGTGACCCACAGAATGAATCCGCAGGAATGAAAATGACGATACAAAAAGCAGGGTGATGCGGATCAGCGTTCCCGGTGAGTGATTACACAGGTACGTGGTCGCGTGGCTTCAGTGGGACTGGAGCCTTTTAAACGAATTCGGGAGGTGGAGAATGATCTTCGGGAACGTATCCCGGCTCATTCAGTAAACGGTTGCGCATGGCCAGATCAAGACCCTGGCCTAATCCGGCGAAGAGGTATTCGTAAGCCAGCATGGATTCCTTAACGTCTTCTTTCTCTTTTTCTTTCTCCGTATTGTCTTCTTTTTCTTTCCCTGTTTCTTTGCCGGATTCTTCATCCATCAGGGAACAGAGCACGTAATCTTCGCCGAAGATTCCTGGGAGGATTTCGGGGATACCGCTGAAATTGAACAGGGTAAGAAAAAATAATATGGTATAGAATGACCGCAAGGCTACAAAGGTAACAACTTTTATTTTTTTTAGCGGAGAAACCGCGCGATTCGGATTTTTTTGGCAGTTTTTGTCATTATCCGGGCGCATCGAGGGAATAAACAGCCTCATTCGTTATCTTGGTGTACTCACTAAAAACGAACAATCATGTTGTATGGAGCATTAATCGGAGCGGTAGTAGGATTAGTTGGTTATGGAATTGCTGCGATCATCAAGAAAAACAAGAAGCAGTAAGAAAATTCCCGGGTTAAAAAGTTTCGGGTTGTGACCCGGCTCACTGTGTTTCAATGTTACGGCCGTTCGGACTTGTATACACTTCTTTGAAACATAGTGAGAAAAGTCCAACCCGAAACTTTTTTAACCCGAAACTTATGGGACGCACACTTTTTTATTCACCCAAAATAGTGAGCGGGAAAATCTTCACCCCACGGGCATAATCTTCACGGAGACGAAAAGCGATATACGTAATGGCCATTCCCAGTTTCAAAAAACGTTTTTCGTAGCTCGTTTGGATCGTGCGCAACACATGATCTTCTTCCTGGATGGTGTTGTAAATATCTGCGGTCGAAAAAATCGGGCGGTGTGCATCTTCTTTCATTACGCGTAACGTGTATTGATGCAGCAACACGCTGTCGGTTTTGAGATGAATAATTCCTTCGGGTTGAAGAATGTGCCAGTAACGTTGCAGGAAGAGTGGGGCGGTGAGCCGTTTTCTTTCTTTTTCCTTTTGCGGATCGGGAAACGTGATCCAGATTTCGTCCACTTCA
>DATHKF010000484.1:0-2424 GCA_035489505.1 Bacteroidia bacterium
CTGCTGCACTAAACGTACTCGACGTTGCCCCAGCAACAAACAGGTTAATTGTAAGTACGCTGTCGCATCCGCTCATGTTTGGTATCGTATCCATATAGGTACCCGATATGGAGTAGGTTGCTCCGCTCGGAGCGGTATACAATCCGCAACTTACGGTATTGAGAGATGCTGTGGTGTTATTGCCAATCGTGGCGTTGATGGTTATCACACTATCGCATCCTACAGCGTTCGGTATAGTATCCATGTATATTCCGGAAGCGGAATACACGGCGCCGCTTGGAGCTACGTATGTTCCTGAACAGGACATCGGGCTAATTGAAGCTATAGTTGTGCCATCAAATGCCAATACGGTATCCATGCCTGTTCCGCAGGCACCCGAAAGAGAAACGGTAACCGCACCAGCTGTACTTACCCACGTACTGCCAGTGGTAGATCCGGTGGACCAGGTTGCAGTTGTGTAAGGCCATCCCAGGTTAAGCTGGGTTGAATCACCATTACAGAAAGTAATGTCGCTGCCGAGGAAACCCGCAGTTGCAAAGGGATTGTACAAT
The DNA here is from genome assembly GCA_035489505.1 of Bacteroidia bacterium. Lineage (GTDB taxonomy): Bacteria > Bacteroidota > Bacteroidia > Palsa-965 > Palsa-965. The sequence continues at coordinate 552 of DATHKF010000484.1, forward strand.
TGTGCCACTTCCGTGCCGCTAAGTGCGCGGCTATACAAACGGAATTCGTCCATCAATCCGCCTGCAGGCGCGCCCACGTTGGTGGCGTACCCCATTACTTTAAACGGACCTGTCCCGGTTACATTGGGTGCTACCTGGGCTGTTGTGGAAACAAGAACGCCATTCAGGTAACCATAGATCTGGTTAGCCCCCTGGTCATATACATACGTACACATGGTTGCCGTCGATAATGCGCCGCCGTTGATGTATGCATCCGTTAAACCTGCACCACGGAGCACCCAATTGGTTGAGCCGGCGATACCGTTGGTGAAACAGCGGAAACTGTTTGTGTTTGCATCACCAAAAATGTAATACAAGGTTGCGTTGGTGGAAATTCCGGAGGTACGGAATGAAATCGTCCACGAACCACCGCCAAGGCTAGGCGTCCAGCCGGTGTTCAGGTAATCTGTTGTAGAGGCATTGCCCGATCCGATGAGCGCTCCGCCGCAGAGCGTTCCTGATCCACCTTGGGTCACAGCACCCTGAATGGTTGCGATTGTAGTCCCTGGAGGAGGCGCGCTGGCCAGGTTCGGAACGTTGGTTCCGCTTCCGTTAAAATCGTAATAAAGTACTTCAGGTGTAAGTTGGGCGAAGGCCGCACCACAACTCAAAACACCGCAAAGCGTGAGGAGTCTGGTAAAATGTTTTTTCATGGGAGTGTCTTGTTTGGTTAGGGGACAGTGCTGCTATACACTGCAAGCGGCAAATATAAATCAATTTAACAGTGTGCAAAATCAGGTTATTAGATTTTTTGCGCCAAAAAATCTTCGTTTTTTTGCAAAAAAAGAAGCCCCGGAACGACCCAGGGCTTCTTTTTTAATCTTAATTCAAGCGCGGTTAGTGACCGCTGCAGCACTTTTTCTTTTCGCCTTCTTTCGAGCAGCCTTCTTTTTTGGTGCTATCTGTTGAAGAGCAGCACTCGTCTTTTTTCTTCTTCTTTTTCTTCTTTTTCTCTTTGTCGCCTTTAACGGTTACAACGTTAGCGCCAGAAGTTGCAGCAACTGTGATGGCAGAAACGCTTCCAACCATTCCGATAAGTGCAAGAGCAACGAATAATTTTTTCATGATGTATGATGTGTTTAAAATGTTCGACGGGCTAAGGTAGCGAAATTGGTTTAATCTGCCACTAAGTCACTAAGTCAGAAAGGTTCACAAAGCGTGCAAATCGGCAATCTTCGTGGTTCTTTGAGTCTTTGTGACTTCGTGGCAATACAATCAGGATTGAGGCTTGCTAGTATCGCCTCCGTACTCAAATGGAGTAGAGTACGCGTATTTCAAGTCCGGCCGACCACAATCTCTTGTTGATTTTTACATCCTGCGCCTGCTTCATGAAATTGTACGTGAAGTTGGGAAGTACCTGGATGCAGATTTTATCAAGGCACATGTTTACGCCAGCCTCAACGCTTCCGGCCGCAGTGAACTGATTGTATGTTGTAATCTCGTCTTTGCTGTATGAGCCGATGTTGTCATAGGCTTCCGGAAGATCATAATTTCCACGTGTCCATACACCCAAACTGTATTGCGGAATGATGGAGACGCCGGCCATGAAGCCAATCCGGTCGTGTCCTGAAAGGGTAAATGAACGGTGAATACCAATCGGAATACTGATGAACCGGTTAAGCGTCGCGTAATAACCCGTCCCGATTTTTTCTCCCTGGGCATCGGTGAATGTAATTTCTTTGGTGCGGTAACGGTTCAATGCGTACTTCACTCCCGCATCCAACGACCAGTTCTGACCCAACTGGTAACTGGTTGTTATACCGGCGGAATAGCCCAGGCCAGGTATTTCTGAGTTATTGATATACGAATAAACGTATCCAAATCCGGCGGTGTC
>DATHKF010000485.1:0-9716 GCA_035489505.1 Bacteroidia bacterium
CGAATCGCATAGAGATGTGATGAGCAAATGTCGTGTTAAGTTGGGAAAGTTTAGGGGAAAAGTGAAAAATAAACGCACCTGATATTGATTGCCAACGGAGGAAGCGGAATACGAAAGAAAATTCAATTGCGAAACTTTTCAAATAGATAATTAACGAACTCACCATCTGAGTTGATGAACGCGCAAAATACTTCAAGTGATAATGATTACGCGAAAGGAAATTCACATTCTCAAATCGTGCGTTAGAGTCAGTATCACACCCTGGCCTGATGTGAGACAAGGCCGATCAAATAATTTAATCAGCCTTGCAATATTGAAAACCAATATTTTAGTTTTCGGAAATTCTCCAGGTGATAATAAGTTACACGACCAACTTCTTCCCAATGATTTTACTACCAACGTTTCCTTATGGTGACGCGTCCTTCGCCCGCTTTTTTCCCATCTACTGTCACATCAATAATTCCACATTCATATTCTACATCTCTCATCGATGCCCTGGGTTTTGCTCCAATTACGATGTTCTCGACCATGTGCGGAACTTCGTCTCTGACTGTAATTAAAAATTTGCTCCTGATGTCAACTTTATGACTCAATGTAGCAATGAAATATGAGACGATTTTTGAATCGCACAGTCCAGCTGAAACATAATACACGTTCGTATCGGAATTGGGTGCAATTTCTTTTACAACAATACTACTCACTTCTGCGGGGGCATAGCCATCCAAAAAGAATGTAAGATCGTCCAAGGTGGTAAGTTTGGAGCACTCTTGATTTGCTTTCGCCTCTTCCTCTTGATTTTTAGAATCGAAGAAACAACCTTGTACTGCGAAAACCATCAGCAGGGTAAAGAAGACTTTACTCATCATAGCATCTATTTGAAAATAATTCCTCCAAAGAAATTAGCCTTAAACGTAGTAGTTCGCACGTGCATTTCTCTTTTTTCTCCCCAACTGTCGGCATCGTATTTATATTTGTGGTGGAACTCATCGCGTTCTCCGCTTTGATAATGAACGGCAACATGGCTTTTTGTATTTTTCTTTTTTGGAGCGAACCTGCAGTTCATCAAATAACCTTGTTCCCGCTGTCCGCTTCAATCTTTTACAAGTTTCAGATGACGAATATTTGTACTAAACTTACCTCTTCACACCCGCTCCCAAAACGCATCAATCTGCTCAATAAAATTACCCGGCGTATGTACTTCCCGCGCAAGCCGCAGACTTTCATTCATCATTGCGCCATGTCTTTCCGGTTCCTGTAAAAATCGCGCAAGCGCCTCTCCTACTCCCTGGGCATTATCCTCTTTGGCGAGGAATCCGTTTTTGCCATCCTTAACAAATACGTTTGTTTGTCCAACGTTGCGCGCTACAATCACGTTTCCTGCCGCCATGGCTTCGTTCATGGAGAGCGAAGGAAAGTTCTCGTAATCCTGCGTGGAAACAAAACAGGTTGACGCGGCATAGACCGGACGCAGGTCGGTGTTTGGCAAGAGGTTCAGGACATCTTCCAACCCTTTCGAACGGATCATCGCTGCGGTTTCCTCTGCCAACGGACCAACACCGTACATGAAACACTGCCAACCGCGAAGAAGTTCCGGATGATTCTGCTTCAGCCAATGAATGGCTTCCACAAACATCAGCGGTTGCTTCTGCCCGGTGAGACGTGCCGCAAACACAATGTGTTTTTGTTTTACCGCTGCAGGAGAAAATCCTTTCGTGTCCGTAAAACGCGTCCGTGCATAATCGAGAGCGGCGCCGGTCTTCAGTAATTTTTCCTGCTGTGCAAATTCGCAAAACAATTTGTACCAGGTAAAAATTCCATCGGGCTTAATCGAATTGAACAAAGGCATGTACCGCGCCGTGTAACCTTCATGCTTCGGTGAATTTTTATCGCCGAGCGCATACGGTATTTCGCAATCCACGATATTGACGATGATACGCGGCCGAATGAAACCGGGCAATCGCGAAAGAAAAGACAACCGGTCGAAATAATTCCGTCCGTAATTGGTTACGTGAATGATGTTGATGCGGTGCGCAATTACTTTTCGTAAAATATTCCAGTTCTCCAGCATCCGCTTGAACCGGTTGCTCACATTGCTCAGCTTCACTACACCGGGCACTTCGTCCAGCTTCCTGAGTGTCTTCAACGTTTGCAATGTTCCCGGATCAGTGAAAAAGAAAAGTTCATTCGCGCTTTTCGCTGACGCGCGGTACTCCCGGAAAAAATCTGCGAAAAAACGTTCTGCACCGCCGCATCCCGTTGACGAAACGCCAACCATGAGCAATGCAATTCGCTTTCTTGCTTTCATTTACTTCAGAAGTTTAGCGGTCATGATGGAATGCCATCCGTCGAACGATTTCCCCCGCTCGGTAATACCCGCCTGCTCAAGCTGAATCTGGCTCTCACGAACCAGTTCCTGTGCAGAAGGTGTATTGAGCCAGTCCGATTGCGGTGCTTCAAATCCGATCTTGTCTGTTCTCCAGCAGATTTTTTCCGGCAAGAGATTTTTATACGTTTCACGAAGCAAACGTTTCGTCCATCCGCCGCTCACTTTCAGGTGATCGGGCAAGGCGATACAAAACTCAACCAGTTCGTGACTGAGAAACGGAAGCCGCAGTTCACGCGCATGCGCCATGGAATTGCGATCGGCGTAACGCAGGAGCGGAACAAAGCCTGCGCGTTCAATGATGCGCCGCTGCAAATGCTTTACGTCGTCATTGTTTTCTCCAAGCAAAGGATGCGTGAGCCATTTTATTTCGTTGTAGAAATCAGAAGAATAATTCGACCGGCCGGCCATTTCCTTTTTCCGTGGTGTAACCGTTCTTTTCAGACTTGCAGCGGCATGAAACATCTGCGGGTAACGCAACATGATCTTTGTATTGCGGTCTACTTTGTACACGAATTTCTGCGCCGATTCCAATTGCGTTTTTTCCGGAACAAACCGGTCGCTCCGTTGCGCATACAGGCGATTCAACAACGGCTGAAAAAATGTACGGTATCCCCCGAGTATTTCATCTGCGCCTTGTCCGTCGAGAAGTACCGTCACGCCGTTTTCTTTCGCCAGTTTCATCACCGCCCATTGGGCAATAATGCTCGCCGAGCCAAAAGGTTCTTCCTGGTGGTAACAGATGCGATCAAGCTCATCCAACGTTTCCGCTCCAGGCCAGGTGGTGAATCCCTTCACCGATTTTGCGGCTTTCAGGACTTCGTCGATATACTCTCCTTCGTCTTTCGCAAAATCTTTGAACCGTGCAGAAAAAGTTTTTTGCTCCTGCCCGCCATTTTTCATCTGATCGATGAGTAAAACGATCGTTGACGAATCGAGTCCGCCGGAGAGACTTGATCCCACCGGGACATCGCTTCTCAGGCGCCGCGTAATGGACTGCTTCATCAGGAAATCGAAACGCTCAGCTGCATCGTGGAGACTGATCGGGGTTTCGGTTTCTGTATCGATGGACCAGTAACGGGCTATGCGTATTTTTCCATACCTGTCGATCTGCATGGAATGAGCCGGCGGCAACTGGAAGATGTTTTCAAAAAACGTTGAGCTGTCATCGTCCGGGTCCTGGTACAAATTGAACGCGAGGTAATAGTGAAGGCGTTTCGAAGATACTTTCCGTTCGCATCCTCTCACGAACAACGACTTCATCTCCGAAGCAAACAGGAATTCTTCGTTGTGCGTGGTGTAGTACAACGGTTTTTCTCCGAAGCGATCGCGGGCGATGAACAGCGTTTGAAATTTATTGTCCCAGATGGCGAAGGCAAACATGCCGTCCAGGTATTTCAGGCAGGACTCGCCGTAGTATGCGTACATGGCGATGAGCACTTCAGTATCTGAAGCGGTGCGGAACTGCACTCCTTTTTTGACCAGCTCTTCGCGAAGTTCCGGGTAATTGTAAATTTCACCATTGAATGTAATGGTAAACCGCGTGGTGATATCGCTCATGGGTTGAGCGGCTGCATCAGAAAGATCAATGATGGACAGGCGACGGTGCCCTAGTCCAACTTTTCCGTTTTCGGATATCCATTGACCTTCGCCATCGGGTCCGCGATGCGCAATGGCATCGGTCATGGACGCTACATCCTGCCGGGCAACTGTTCGATTTCCTAAAGCTAAAATTCCGGCAATGCCGCACATAGATGCTAAAATTACGAAATCGAACGGTGATTGATGCGAAGCCTTTTTTTTGGGTAGTGGGTCAGTTTGGATATTAAGCGTTTATGAAAACCGCTTAAGCGGTTAAACGTACATGGGCTATCCATTGCCGGGGGCTTAAGCCCCCGGCAATGGAATCAGCAATCTAGTTCAACGGTTTTAACCGTTTCCATTCCACAAATATTAACTGGCACTTCAAACTGACCCACTACCTTTTTTTGTGTAGTGTCTCAATTTAGGTTCAAGGTGCTTCTAAAACCGCTGAAGCGGTTGAGCGTCCTTGGGATGTCCATTGCCGGGGGCTTAAGCCCCCGGCAATGGACATCGTACAGTTGCGGAACGGTTTCAACCGTTTTCATCCAACTACTTTAGAAATTGAGGGTACAACTGAGACACTACTTTTCTGGCCTTCGGCCTCCTGCCACAGATTCGCAGATTACGCAGATTGAAGGATTAAAAAATAAAAACAATTCAAATTACTTTTTTTTTTAAATCTGCGTAATCTGCGAATCTGTGGCAGGGCGCCGTAGGCGCAACAACAACTTTTGAAAGCTAAGATGACAGGTGATCATAAATAAAAACAGAGTAATTCTTCTCTGCACGAAAATTCTCTTCCCAGAACAGTTTTACACCACGTCGAAACTCAACCTTTCGCTCATGCCCTATCGCCTGGTATGCCGTAAGCCGCGCTGCTGCATCCGCCGTACTGAAGTCCTTCTCAAAAAGCAACCCGGTTTGTTCCGTAACGATTTCCGGCACTCCGCAGATGTTGCAACCCGTAACCGGTATCCCGAAACTGATGGCTTCCATGATTGAAACGGGAATTCCTTCGAGCTCGCTGACGTTCATGAAATAATCAACCTGGTTTGTGCGGTAATACTCCAGCACTTCGGTGTTGGGTACCAATCCGCGGAAAACGGTTGTGATATGCGGAGGTAATTTTGCCGCACGCGCTTTGAGTTCTTCCAGCAATTCGCCTTCACCAAAATGCACCCATTCCACCGGGAATTTCAATTGCTCCAGAATTTCTGCAACAAGATGCAACCGTTTCAGTCCGTACACAAAAGAACAGGTCACAACGCGAAATACCGGAGCCGGTGCAAAAGGATTATCTCCATAATCAGTCACACCTAAACGCGAGACCGTTATTTTTCGGGCCTGTTGCGGATACTGTTTCGCCAAAAGCTGGCGGCCGTATTCTGAAACAGTGATCACACTGTCGATCATCGACATTTCCAGCGAACGGAACGGAAAGTAACCGGATTTTCGTTGCTGCTCATCGAGATCGCCGCCATGCGCGCGGGTCCGTATGTTCATTGGGTGATAGCCCAAATGTTTTGAAAAGATGAGCGCAGTAGTCCATACGTTGAACCAGTAACTGTACAGTACCGTTTTCTGGGGGTCGTATTCCGCCAGGCGCGTTCCCAGTTTCTCTGCATCCGCAACACGGTGCATGAGATATGAAAATTGCTGACGGCACCGTCCCTTGTATTTATCGGGATGCCGTGTGAGTTTTTGCTGCTTCCGGTACAAACCGAACAGGGTGAATGCCCTTCGGAGCAGAAGTTTCGCCCGCGAGTAAGCGTCGTACAATTTCAGTTGCTTTACCACAGCGTTTGCTGGCAACGGACGCGCCGCGCCGCTCCAGTCGAGCGGGTAAATATGAACTTCTTTAAATGCATTGCACAGGAAAACAATTTCCGTTTCAATGAACTGTTCACCTTTGCCAAAGGGGAAAGCACTGGTGAAAAGGACGAGAGTTTTATTGTTTTGTTCTGTGGTCATGCAATTGGGTTAATAGACGCAAAGGCGCAAAGATCGCAGAGAAAATCGCAAAGTGTTTTGGATTAGAAAGCAAAGATAAAGGCTTTGCGTAACCTTTGCGCGCTTTGCGTCTTTGCGTCTATTTCAAGTTTTCGTCTCCAGGAATTCCTTCAACTGTTTCATCTTCGCACTGAAATCAAAATGCACTGCAGCAATGTCGCGCATCTTTTTCGGGTGATCGCGGTCGGTAAGTACTTTGTTTGCGAATTGCACCACGCGTCCAAGGTCGATTGTTTTTCCGTTGTATTCCTGGACATCGTAAAACGGTTGAAAATCACTGAGACCTTCAAAGTTTGTATCGCAGTACGAAATCACAAACGGGATTCCGCGTGCAGCATACTCGAGCACTTTCAGCGATGAATGTTCCTGCAAACCTACGCGCTGCATGGCTAACGTACCGAGCGCAACATGACATTCATCGAAATACCGATCGAGTTCCTTGTCTTTTTTCTCGCCGGTAAATTCGACGAGATGCGTTACGCGCAATTCTTCTGCACGTTTCACAACCTCCGCATTCAACGGACCCACAACGTACACTTTGATTTTCATCTCTCCCGAATAATCCGCGAGGCCCTGAAGCAGAATATCCAGGCCCACCCAGGGCGATGGGGATCCCGTAACAAAAAGCAATTTTAACTCACCTGCAATTCCTGCCGGCGGTGTACGCAAGGGCAAGGAAGCCACATCAATTCCATTGGCAATTACACGGTGCGGCATGTCGCTCTTCCCCGATCTTCCGACCTGGTAAGCGGTGACTTCATTTCCAACACCCATAAGGCCGCGCGCCGAAGAAAGTACACGGGAAGCATATTTCTTTTCTGCGTTAATGTAATACTGCATAGCCGGATTAGCCGCTTTGTCCATTTCCATTTCCACCAGTTCTTTGCTGTTGTGCTCAAACAGAATTTTGCCGGGATATTTCCTGCAAAAACGAAGAAGAAATTTATTGGAAAGCGGGTAACGGAATACGATCGAATCAAATGTATGTTTCGCTACTTCACGTTCCAGGTTTTCGTAAAACTGGCGCAGGTACGATTGTGTAGCAAAGTACGACCTGTAGTTGCGGATGAACCGGCGATTGTAGAAGAAAGGAAGCGGAGTAATTTTCAGCGGGAGGTACACAATTTTCTCCTCGTTGTCGTACCGGTATTCCTCCACGTTTTTGTTCATCACGATGCCGGTAACATCCAGGCCAAGTCCGTTCAGGAACCTGATCTTGCTTTTAACTTTTCGGATCACCCCCGGCGAACGCGTTCCATCGAGGAAAAGATAAAGAACCTTCATGATCAGAGTTTTGATTCGGAGAAAGACAATCCGATCCGTTCGAACGCAGCAGAAGCGAACAACAAATCAGTCTCAATATAATCAGTTTTCGTATTGGGTTTTCCCTGAGTGATCAGATCAATGATACTTTCGGCTGTGATCGCATACGAAAACACATGCTGTTCGATTTGTTCCGTGTACAGCTTTGCTCCAAACTCATGAGCGATGATCGTAGGAACATCAAAGTCGTTGGCTTCAAAACACGTGGACGACCAGAGCGTAACGTGATGGTCGACTTTTTTCAGCAACGCATACAGCGGAATGGATGAAGCGAATTCGGATTCTGTCTTGTCCTTCGGCGCGCCAATCAGTTCACTGAGTTCCGTTGCCGTGATCACCTGAAAAGGATGGCGGCGCAACAACCATTTCCATTGTGGTGGTGAATTCCGGATGGCTTCTGCCAGGTAAGCAGGAATAATATTTTGCTTGTCGAGCGGCTGGAGCGTAACCAGGATTCGTTTTTCAGCTTGCTGCCACGATGCCAGTTCCAGTTTTTCGCTTTCCGAAAAGCGGTGGAAATCTTCGCGCTTCCATTTGGCCAGCCAGAGATTACCACCCACTACCGGAACGTGAAGGTCCTGGCGGTTCACCCAGTAGGCAATATTGTCCAAAGACTCCTGTCCCCAGTTCCAGAAATAATCGGGGAGCAGTTCGTATCCCTTTTCAGGTAAAGCTGTCCAGTGCGAATACATCGGGTGACATTTCCCCTGCTTGCCATGCTGGATATCAACTGTAGTGATACCGCATTCTTTTGCAGCGAGCACAAGACCGGCCGCATCGTTTTCGTAAAAACATTTCACGAACACAAACCGCGGCCGGATGTGACGGAAAATTTCACGAAACAAATCGCGGTAGTAGCAGACTTCACGAAAGGCGCTGTCCACTTTAGCGGGAGCAAAATTCAGCCCGCTTGCACTTTTTATTTCTGTAAAGACAGGTGAATCTGAAATCCGGAGACCACCGTTATTTTTGTGCTTGTAAAAAAAATGGGAAAGGAACGCGTGGTGATTGATGTACACCGGCGGGAAACTCCGCTCTTCCTTTTCGATCGCGGAGTCTTTCTGCAACTCCAGTTTGAGCACGGTGTATTTTTTTTCCAGCAACTCGATATACGGGTCAGTGAAACGATTGTACCATTTCCCGTTGACCTTATCGGAATGTGAAGCGGCTGTGGAATAGAACAGCACGTCGCAATTCACGTTTCCGGCTTTCTCCTCCAATTGTTGCCGGAACGTTTTCAAAAATTTTCGGGTATAGAACCGGCTCAGCAACCGTTCTTTGATGGAAGGCGATGATGTTTTCGTCTTGTTCTCCGGTTTGAAATAACTCTCCGGGTTTCGAAACATGGAAATAACCTGTCCGCGAAAAAGGGGCCACACATGAAATCCTTCGCTCTGCCAGCGATTGACATCAACATTCTGTTCGGTTTTGTGAAGAAGCTTGACGTACTCTTCCAGGTCCATCAGGAAATTTCTTTGAATGCCGCTACGACCTTATCGTAGTTGATCTCGTTGATTGTCGGAAGATTCAATCCCCGGTCGGAAACTGATTTGCTCACACCTGAAGAGTGTACGTACTTCTTGTACACGTCCATATCACTTAACGGGTAGAAGAACGGACGAACGTCCACACCGTGTTTGTTCAATGCAAGAAATAATTTCTCGCGGTCCGCACCAATGAGTTCGAGGCATACCAGCCACACCACGCGGGAGCGTTCCGGCACATCAGCCTGCCAGCGCACAAAAGGAAATGCAGCCAGCGCTTCTTTGTATTTTTTCTCGACGGTTTTACGGTCGGCAATAATCTGTTCTACCCGCTCCAGCTGCGCTACGCCAATGGAAGCCTGGAGATTTGTCATCCGGTAATTGTAGCCAACTTCATCGTGCCAGTAGCGTTTCGATTTATTCATGCCGTGATCGCGGAGCACACGCATGCGGTCGTTCAGGTGCGCATCGTTGGTTACACACATTCCGCCTTCACCGGTTGTGATGATCTTATTGGCAAAAAACGAATAGCAACTGATCTCGCCGAAAGAGCCAACCGGCTTGCCTTTGTACAAAGCGCCATGGGCTTCTGCGCAATCTTCAACCACGAAGAGATTATTTTTTTTCGCAATGGCCATGATGGGATCCATATCACAGGGCTGACCATACACGTGTACCGGAATGATGGCTTTTGTTTTCGGTGTAATTGCTTTTTCAATGGCTGCGGGATCAATGCACCACGAAACAGGATCGATATCCACGATCACCGGTGTAGCTCCTGCATGGAGTACGGTGTTGATGGTTGCCGCGAACGTCAGGTCCGGGATAATCACTTCATCTCCGGGGCCGATCTTCAACGCCAGCAAAGCGAGGTGAATGGCGACCGTTCCATTGGAAACCGCAACGCCGTGACTGCAGCCAACGAACTTTGA
>DATHKF010000486.1:0-10628 GCA_035489505.1 Bacteroidia bacterium
GGCCCATCACCGCCACACCCGCAGCGGAACCAATGATGAGAATACTTCCTCCTGTTCCTGCGCAATAGGCAAGAAATTCCCAGAAGCAATGATCAGTTGCAAAAACGGTTGTTGGATACATGCCCTGTGCGGCGGCAACCAGCGGAACGTTATCTACAACCGCGGATGCGAGACCAATCAGCATAGTGATCACACTCACGTTATGAAATTTTGAATCCATCCACGCGGAAAGATTGTGAAGATGGCCGGCACTGTCGAGCGCGCTGATCGCAAGAAGAATGCCGAGAAAAAAAAGTACACTCGGCGTGTCGATGCGCTGCAAGGCACCTGCAACCGACAAGGAACTTTTGTGTTCGTCGTTTTTCGATTTGTGAATGAGTTCTGTCACGAGCCAAAGCACACCAAGTCCGAGCAGGATTCCCATAAACGGGGGCAGGTCCGTGGTTGACTTGAACACAGGAACGAAAAACAGGACGATCACACCGGTGAAAAACACAATGCTTTTTTCCATTGAAGATGATCCGTTGTTTTTTTCTTCGTTGCTTTTATCCGGTCGTGTAAAATTTCCTTTCATTTTCCAGGCCATGAAAGTCAACGGCACAGCCAGGCTCACCAGCGAAGGAAGAATCAGTTTGGCAACAATATTGGAACTCGTGATTTGTCCGCCCACCCAGAGCATCGTTGTGGTCACATCGCCAATCGGTGACCAGGCTCCACCGGCATTGGCCGCAATAATAATGATGCCGCCGTAGTACCAGCGGTCTTTTTCATCGCTCACCAGTTTCCGGATCAGTGAGATCATAACGATGGCAGTTGTTAAATTATCGAGCACGGCAGAAAGAAAAAACGCCAGGATGCCAACGATTATCAATAATCTGCGTCTGGATACTGTGGTAATCCTGCTCGTGATGATGTCAAAGCCATCGTGCGCGTCGATCAGCTCAACGATGGTCATTGCCCCAAGCAGGAAGAAAAGTATTCCCGCGATTTCACTGAGATGGTGTGTCAGGCTGTCTGCCGGGGCCGGATTTACACCCGATGAAACGTACACCGTCCAGCACAGAACTCCTGTGAGCAAGGCTGTTGCCGCTTTGTTGAGCCTCAGCGGATGTTCCAGCGTAATGGCCAGGTAGCCTATGATGAAAACGAGTAAAAGCATCATGATTGCGTCCAAAGATAGTGTATCAGTTGAAGGTCAGCCGCAGATTACGCAGATGCGAACCTGCTGAAAATTTAAATGATTTAATCCGCGAAGCAGGTTGATTAAATCGCTTATAAATTGTGCGAACATAGAACCTGCGATATCTGCGTAATATGCGGCAAAAAAACACCGCTGTGATCAGTAAGACGGTTTCAACGAATCAAAATACACATTTGCCGTTCAGGGGTTCTATGCTATATTTGGTGATTCTTACCGCTAAAAACAAGAGAGACTATCTATGAGTTTATTCAGAAAAAAATCGATTGAAGTTTTGCTCGCCCAGGCAGCTGACAACGAGAAAGGTTTGAAGCGAACATTAACCGCCACGAGCCTTGTTGCGCTGGGAATCGGTGCAATTATTGGTGCCGGATTATTTGTCCGCACAGCAGCTGCAGCTTCTGAAGCTGCCGGTTCCGGTGTTACGTTATCCTTCATTGTTGCAGCCATTGGTTGCGCGTTTGCCGGATTGTGTTACGCCGAGTTCGCTGCGATGATGCCCATCTCGGGTAGTGCATACGCGTATACGTATGTCACCATGGGAGAACTTGTGGCGTGGATCATCGGGTGGGCGCTCATCATGGAATATGCGTTGGGCGCAGCTACTGTATCCATTGCGTGGAGTGAATACCTGAATAATTTGCTGGGAGGGGCAATACCATACGAATGGTGCCACTCGCCGTTTGAAACGCTTTATAAAATTACCGGCGATGGCGTGAACGCGATTGTAACTGCATTACCTGAAACGGCGAAGTCTGTTAAAGAAGGTGTACTTACACTGAGCGATTCACAATTCACTACGCTTCCCGATTCACTTCAGTCTATGGTGCACAACGTAGGTGGTGTGTACTCGGTTACCGGCGATTCAGTTCGTGGTATTGTTAACGTTCTTCCTGAAGGCACCGCGGTATTTCAGAAGGGTACACTTTTGTTGTCTGATGATCAGTTTACAGCTCTGCCTGCAACACTCCAGGGAACAATTAACCAGACCGGCGGAATGATTAATGCACCGGCGCTTGTTATTCTGCTTGCGCTTACACTTCTTCTCATCAAGGGAACAAAAGAATCGGCATTCATCAACGCAATTATTGTGTTTATCAAAGTGGCTATCGTTCTTGTGTTTATTGCAATCGGTTGGGGCTTTATCAACGCAACCAATCACACGCCTTACCTGATTCCGGAAGGAATGGCAGGCCATGAGGGTGTATTCAAACACGGTTGGGGTGGAGTTCTTGGCGGAGCAGCTATCGTGTTCTTCGCGTTCATTGGTTTTGATGCGGTAAGTACAGCCGCGCAGGAAGCAAAAAATCCGAAACGCGATATGCCGATCGGGATCCTCGGTTCACTGGTCATCTGCACGATTTTATACATTCTGTTCGGTCACGTATTGACCGGTGTTGCGCCATGGCAGGAATTTGCAACCGCTGGTAAGGAAGCATCGGTGGCTTATGCAATTACCACATATATGCCTGGATACGAATGGCTTGCAACGGCGGTTACAGTTGCAATTCTGGCCGGATTCTCTTCTGTCATTCTCGTGATGCTTATGGGACAGAGCCGCGTATTTTACTCGATGAGTAACGATGGATTGATCCCGAAAGCGTTCGGAGAACTCCACCCGAAATACAAAACGCCATACAAAGCGAACATGATACTGTTTGTATTGGTTGGATTGTTCGCGGCATTTGTTCCGGGAAGTGTTGCCGGTGATCTTACCTCGTTCGGAACCTTGTTTGCTTTCGTGCTGGTTTGTGCAGGTGTCTGGATCATGCGCGTGAAATCACCAAACCTGGAACGTCCATTTAAAACACCAGCCGCACCAGTGGTATCATTCCTGGGAATTGCGATTTGCACCCTGATGATTATTGCTCTCGATGCGCAAACTTTGATCGTTGCAGCCTGTTGGATGATTTTTGGATTGGTCGTTTACTTCCTGTATGGTAAGCGAAACAGCAAACTGCACAAGCCTTCTTAACTAAATTTCAAATACGGGCGGGTAACACCGCCCTTTTTTTATGTCCGGATTCAAACAACGACTTGGTTTAATTGACGCAACATCCATCGTGGCAGGTTCCATGATCGGTTCTGGAATTTTCCTCGTGAGTTCCAACATGGCCCGTGATGTGGGTTCTGCAGGATGGCTCATGGTGGCGTGGATCGTCAGCGGTGTAATTACACTTGCAGCGGCATTGAGTTACGGAGAGCTCGCGGGCATGATGCCCGAAGCGGGCGGACAATACGTGTACATCCGTCGCGCCTGGGGAAAACTTCCGGCGTTCTTATACGGGTGGACAGTTTTCACGGTGATACAAACCGGTGTGATTGCCGCTGTTGCGATTGCATTCGCGAATTACACATCAGAGTTGATTCCAGCATTGGGATCGAAAACGGTGTTCTTCAGCGCAGGTAATTTTAAAATTACTGCTGCACACGCTGTCGCCGTTTCGCTCATTTTCCTGCTCACGTTTTGGAACACGCGCGGTGTAGAAGGCGGAGCATGGGTCGCGAAAATTTTCACTTCCGCAAAATTGCTTGCGTTGTTTGCGCTCATCGTTCTGGGACTTTACGTTGGATCAAGTACAGGAACCCTCGAAGCAAATTTCACGAACATGTGGGACGCTTCACGCACTTTTGAAGAAGGCGGCATGTGGGTGAATCAGCCGCTGATGGGAATAGTGCTGATCGCGGTTCTTGGATCTACCATGATCAATTCACTTTTTTCCAGCGACGCCTGGAACAACGTTACATTCATTGCCGGAGAGATCAAAGAACCGCACAAAAATATTCCGCGAAGCCTGATCCTCGGAACGGGAATTGTAACCGCGTTATACCTGCTCGCGAATATTGCATATCTCTGTTTGCTTCCGTTGAAAGGAGATCCGAATGGAGCCGATGTGATGTCGCGGGGGATGCAGTTTGCAGAAGAAGGACGGATTGGTTCTGCGGCGGCTACCATGATTTTCGGCAACGTGGCTTCTGCAATGATGGCTGTACTCATCATGGTTTCCACATTCGGTTGTAACAACGGAATCATTCTCGCAGGCGGACGATTGTTTTACGCCATGTCCAAAGACGGATTGTTTTTTCCAGGTGCAGGAAAACTGAATTCCAAAAGCGTTCCTGCATTTGCGTTGTGGGCGCAGGCCATCTGGGCGTGCGTGTTGTGTTTCTCGGGCAAGTATGGCGATCTCTTGTCGTACGCAACTTTTGCTTCGCTGATATTTTACATCGTCACCATCTGGGGAATTTTCCGCCTGAGAAAAACAGAACCGCAAACAGCGCGTCCGTACAAAGCATGGGGATATCCGCTGATTCCAATCCTGTACATCATCGCAGCCGGACTGATCTGTATCGACCTGTTGTTTATGGATACACGAAATTCCGGTGCGGGACTGGTACTTGTTGCAGCGGGCATTCCGGTGTACTTCCTGTTGAATGCTTTCCTGGCACGCAAGAGCAAAGCTTAATAGTACACGGATTTAACGGAAAACAAAGATTGAAACGGATTGAATCGCTGCGCGATTAGAAAATGGAAAAATAGTACACGGAATACGCGGAAGCACACGGAATTTCACGGAAACCATTGACCAACATTCCGTGTTAATCTGTGTATTTCTGTGTTTTCCGTGTACCATTAAGCAACGCTTGAGTACCACGTCCCGATGCTTCTGGATGAAATGAATAAATGGTACACAGAAATCACTGAACTCACGGAATTTCACAGAAACCATTGACCAACATTCTGTGTCAATCTGTGTATTCTGTGTTTTCCGTGTACCATTGAGTAACACTTGAGTACCACTTAAGCATTGGATTACGCACGATGTCAGGTGTCCCGAATGCTTTCGAGACTGACACCACATTCACAAAAATTTTCAAAAGTGTAATTGAAAATTGAATCCCGAAAAAAGGCGCGCGCTTCTTTTTCATTCACCTTTGGCTCTCTATTTTATGCAGAGCTGGAAAGACATATTCACATTCACGAAACAGGAAAGAAACGGACTCTTCGTCCTGGGCATTCTTGTCGTCGGCGCAATTGTTTTTCTCTTCATCCAGCCTTCGTTTGCCAAAGGCGAAACGCAGCATGTGGAAATTCCTGCCGAATTTTTAGCAACCAATGAAACACCTTATAGCGATAGCAGTCTCAATCCGCACAGGGAGAATGCGAAAAACGAAGAACCTGAAATAGCATCGCTCGCTGGTTCGCATTCCGTTTTTCAGCAGAACCAAATGTTCGTGTTCAACCCGAACAATCTTCCCGAAGAAGATTGGGTCCGTCTCGGATTATCTCCTGCACAGGCGCGCTCAGTGAAAAATTTCGAAAACAAAGGAGGTTTTTTCCGCACGAAAGAAGATGTAAAAAAACTCTATGTCATTTCTCCGGAAAAATATCTCGAACTCGAACCGTACATCGTAATCCCCGAGCGAAAAGATTCCACGGGCTTCACGCAGAAAAAACAACCGGTAACGATTTACGAATTGAACACGGTAGATTCTGCGCAGTTGACCACCGTAAACGGAATCGGTCCGTACTTTGCTTCGAAAATTCTTTCATACCGTCGCCGCCTTGGCGGTTTCCATCACAAAGAACAGCTGCAGGAAGTGAACGGAATGGATGAAGAAAAATACGCGCAGATCCAGGGTGCGTTCAAAGTAGATTCCACCTACATCAGCAAAATGAATGTGAATACGGTGGAAGCTTCTGAGTTGAGAAAGCACCCGTACTTTACTGCTGCGGTTGCCACTGCGCTCGTGAACTACCGCAAAGCGCACGGTCCGTTCAAACAACTTTCCGACATCATGAAATGCCATTTGGTGAGTGCAGAATTATACCGTAAAATTGCACCATACCTTACCATCTGAATGGACATCATCCGCAATGCAATTCGCCTCGTTCCCGATTTTCCGAAACAAGGAATTCTCTTCAAAGACATCACGCCCATTCTTCAGAACGAAGAAGTAGGACACTTCATCGTCGATGAATTTGTACGGCAGTTCAGCGGAAAAAAGATAGACGCCATTGCCGGCATCGAAAGCCGCGGATTTCTCTTCGGTTACGCTTTGGCCCTGAAGATGAAAATTCCGTTTATCCCAATCCGGAAATCAGGAAAACTTCCGTGGAAAACTGTGGGCATCGATTATGCACTCGAATACGGAACGGCGCGCATTGAAATGCATGAAGACGCGGTGAAACCCGGCATGCAGGTCATGATCCACGACGATTTGCTGGCCACAGGCGGAACCGCTTCTGCCGCTGCACAGTTAATTACCGGTCAAAACGCACACGTCGCGGCCTTTTCATTCGTTGTTGAACTCGATTTCCTCAATGGGCGCGATGTACTGCAGAAGTATTCTACGGAAATCGTCAGCCTCGTTCGCGACTAAATGACTTTTATTTCCTGCTGGTAGCATTCAAGCCCCGCAAAAAGTTATTTTTACGCTCCCAAAAACGCTTTCTATGGAATTCAGACTGAATGAGAACCAGGTGATGATTGCCGATATGATCAAAAAATTCGGCGATGAGCACATTCGTCCAAAAATGATGGAGTGGGACGAAAGTCAGGAATTTCCTGTGGCCGTCATGAAAAAACTGGGCGAGCTCGGGTTACTCGGCGTATTGGTTCCTACCGAATACGGCGGTTCCGGTTTCGGGTATTTTGAATATGTGACTGTGATCTCCGAGATCGGAAAAATCTGCGGATCCATTTCGCTTTCTGTCGCTGCACACAATTCACTCTGCACGGGACACATCATGCAATTCGGAACTGAGGAGCAGAAGAAAAAATATCTTCCGAAACTCGCCACCGGTGAGTGGATCGGTGCATGGGGCCTCACCGAACAAAATACCGGTTCAGATGCAGGCGGCATGCTCACTACTGCTGTTGCCGATGGTGATGATTACGTGATCAACGGGTCAAAAAATTTCATCACACATGCCATCTCCGGCGATGTAGCTGTGGTGATTGTACGCACGGGTGAAAAAGGAGATTCGCGCGGAATGACTGCTTTTGTCATTGAGAAAGGCACAAAAGGATTCACGCACGGAAAAAAAGAAAACAAACTCGGGATGCGTGCTTCAGAAACAGCGGAACTTGTATTCACCGATTGCCGCGTACACAAAAGCCAGGTTTTGGGAAATGTCGGAGAAGGATTTATCCAGGCGATGAAAGTGCTCGACGGCGGACGGATTTCCATTGCAGCTGTTGCGTTGGGAATTGCCAAAGGCGCTTACGAAGCTGCGTTAAAATATTCGAAAGAAAGACACCAGTTCGGAAAACCGATTTCTGCTTTCCAGGCCATCGCATTCAAGCTGGCGGATATGGCTACGGAAATTGATGCAGCAGAATTGCTCACATTCAAAGCAGCCGATCTCAAAAACCGCGGTCAGAAAGTCACCAAAGAATCGGCCTACGCAAAATACTACGCATCCGAAGTTTGTGTTCGCGCAGCTACGGAAGGCGTTCAGATTTTCGGCGGATACGGTTACACGAAAGATTTTCCGGCGGAGAAATATTACCGCGATTCCAAGCTTTGCACCATTGGTGAAGGCACTTCGGAAATTCAGAAGCTGGTTATCGCACGCGAGATTATTAATGGGTAGACCGGGGCTATGTTGCCTTTAAAATCTTAGCCGCAGATTCCGCTGATGCGAAACGTGTTAAAAATTCCACAGGGGTTTAACCTGCGCGAATCAGATCCACGCAGCGATCACTAATTCTTTTTAAGAATTGCAGCAACCATGGGATCTGCGTAATCAGCGCAATCAGCGGCGAAAAAAACACAACAAAATCCCGGGCACCATTTTTGATATTTTTTCGTTATATTTATTATCAAATTAGTACGCATGTCAGTCAATCGTAAATTATTGAGCCATCCTCTTTCCAAACCTTCGATCGAAAAAAAGGTGGAAAAGGCTTTCCTTAAGGTTCGCACCGAAAGAGAACAGCGGGAAGTACGGACTTCACAGAAATCTGCCGGAAAACAGAAGTAATGGCGCGCCGCCCGAGGAATTACGCCTCCCATGTTTTTATCAATTGTCCATTCGACGACGGCTACAAAAGCATGTTCGAAGCCATCGTGTTTGCTGTTTTTGATTGTGGATTTATTCCGCGGTGCGCATTGGAGAACGGCGATTCAGGAACCGTACGCATCGAAAAGATCATGAACATCATTGCTGTATGCAAATACGGAATTCATGATGTGAGCGCAATTCAGCTGGACAGTGCAACACAGTTGCCGCGGTTCAACGTGCCTTACGAACTCGGACTTTTCATTGGCTGCAAACGATACGGAACCGGTTACCACGACGAAAAAGTTTGCCTCGTACTGGATGCCGACGGGCTGCGCTACCGGAGTTTCATCTCCGATTTTTCAGGACAAGATATCCGCGGACACGGCAACAATCCCAAAACCGCCATCGCACATGTGCGTCATTTCCTGGCCGAACAAACGCAGCGCAAAACAATTCCGGGCGCGTCAACCATTTTCGACAGGTACACGCAGTATCTCAAAGACAAACCCAACAGCGTTAAGATATTAAATTGGGATATCAACGATTTGCCTTTCAAGGATCTGCAGTACCTGATCAATGGGTGGCTGTCGGTGAATGCGCTGTAAACGTAATCGCACGGCCGAACATCAGTTTTCAAAGCCCATATTTTTTGGCCACAGATGCGCAGATTTCGCGGATTAATGGATTGAGTTGCGCAGATCGAGCAATCATTTTTCATTTTTTAAATTTTTAAGAAATCATTTCATCTGCGTAATCTGCGTAATCTGCGCATCTGTGGCAGAGTGCCGCAGGCACAACAATAACAACAGTCTGCCTATTTTCAGCCGGTTTTTTTGTTAGTCTTTTTGGACCCATAATTCGTACCCAACATTTCCGTCTTCATCGAAATAATCTGGGAAATTTGGCTGATTTGGTCTATAATTGCTTTAAGGCATAACCGAACTACACATTTAATATCCGCTGATATGATGCGCAGGCTTTTCCCCCGCCTGAACTCTGTTGAGAGTATTCAGATTTACACTTTTTGGACCACAGTGGTGCTCACTGTTGTTGTAGGTGGCGTTATGTTCCTCGCCTGAGGAAAAACACACGCCGTTCCTGAGTTTTTCGGGCTGACCATCCGTCCCTGAGTCCGCCTGTCAATCAACCGTCTTCCACTCGCCCGTAATTGCTTACTTTTGGCTTCTTAAAATTCAGAGACCCAATGAAGAAACTTCTTTTTATTCTTGTCGCTGCTTTTTCGATCAGCGCAACATTTTTCCTTGCAGGCGATCCGGCAAGCGCTCCTGAGAATTGGTATAACCTCGCTTATTCCGCCAATGGAACACGCGGAGTGGGAACAGAAAAAACCTACAACGACCTGCTCAAAGGAAAAACCCCGGATACGATTATCGTGGCGGTTATTGATGGTGGTGTTGATTACATGCACGAAGACCTCAAGAACGTGATGTGGCACAACCCGGGCGAAATTCCGGACAACAAAGTAGATGACGACAAAAACGGTTACATCGACGATGTGTACGGATGGAATTTCATTGGCGGTGCCGACGGCAGAAACGTAGAGCACGATAATCTTGAGATGACCCGCGAATACCGCAGGCTGAAGAAAAAATTCAAAAACAAAACCATCGACGACGTAGCTCCTACTGAAAAGTCGGAATTCGAATATTACCTCACCGTTCAGAAGGCGTACAACGCGGAATACGATGCAGCTAAAACAGCTTTCGACAACATCAATTCATTCCGCAGGACCAACAACGATTTCAAAGCGGAGATCAAGAACAAAACAGATAAGGATACAGTGACCTATGCCGATTTTGTGGCGCACGTACCCAGCCAGAAATATGCAGCGTACAAGCAATTCCTGATCGACAAAGTGGGTGTGAAAACAGAAGCAGACTGGGTTGGACTGAACACAGAATTGGATGAGGGATACGAAGTGTTCAACTCACGGCTCGAGTATCACCTGAACACGGATTACGATCCGCGTGATATTGTGGGTGATGATTACCTGAACGCTGACGAAAAATTCTACGGCAACAACGATATTAAAGGGCCGGATGCAATTCACGGTACGCATGTAGCCGGGATCATCGCCGCACAGCGCGGGAATGGTATTGGCGTCGATGGCGTTTCCAATGCAGTAAAGATTATGGGTGTGCGCGTAGTTCCTGATGGCGACGAGCGCGATAAAGACGTTGCAAACGGAATCATTTACGCCGTAGACAACGGAGCCAAAATCATCAACATGAGCTTTGGAAAATCGTTTGGGTTTAACAAAGCCTGCGTCGATAAAGCCGTGAAATATGCTGAAAGCAAAGGCGTTCTCCTGGTGCATGCAGCGGGTAACGACGACCAGGACAACGACCTCTCGACCAACTTCCCGAATCCACGTTTTGCTGATGGTGGCGTGGCTAC
>DATHKF010000487.1:0-9538 GCA_035489505.1 Bacteroidia bacterium
TCACACCCGCGTTTTCACCCGTTAACTTCTTTCTCTTCTACACGCTCGGGGCCATTTTCGCTTTGGCGACGACACTTGTATTCCGCCGGTTCAGTATCGCGCGCGATGCACGTATTCCGCTGGCCGGATTGCTGGGTGTGCCGTTGATGGTGGTTTGTGTGTTGCGGATGTTTGATGCACGGGTTATTGATATAACGAACGATGGATGGGTGATACAATTCATATTGATATAATGGAAACAACGCGCTTGTCAGCCCTCGGTACGCTTCTTCCAAACGAAATATGGAATACTGTTCTGCGTTCAGGAATACACCTGGCTACTCGGTCTGACAATGATCCGAAGACGTTTGTCAGACCGAGTAGCTGCGATGGCATCCGCGTGGCGCGTACCGGGGGATGACAATGAGTAACAACGAGTAGTAGCAATAATTAACGCAAGAACCGAGATCAATGACCACTTCCTTCACACTACCCACCGAACTCCAGCAGTTGCTCACCACAGAGCAGGCCTGGCATTATACGGTGATTCCGAAGGAGGTGAACGGTAATTCCATTTGCCTGTACGTGGATGAAAGTGCTTCTCCAAACGGAATTGCTGATGAACTGGAATTGTTGCTCGGAAAAACAATCATCCTGGAAGCGGCGTCTTCAGAACTCATCAAAAAAAATCTCGGAAAATATTACCTGCGAAATACGCGGGAGACTGCGAAGGATAAATCAACAAAAGCACTCTCTGCAAAATCAGGAGAAGATTTTCTTCCTTCGCTGATTGCGGAAGCCAAACAGCTAGGCAGCAGCGATATTCACATCGAAACGTTTGAAGAACGCGCGCGCGTGCGAATCCGGATTGACGGATTGCTGGTTGAACGGTATGCTATTTCTAAAAGCGATTACCCGGCGTTGGTGAACAAAATTAAGATCCGTGCAAACCTCGACATCGCCGAGAAACGTTTGCCGCAGGACGGAAGAATTTTCTTTCAGCAGGAGAACATGAAGTTCGATATCCGGGTTTCTGTTCTGCCGACTTTGCACGGAGAGAAAGTGGTGCTGCGTTTACTGAGCAATGACGCAACAAGTATTGACATACGGACCCTGGGTTTCACTGATGTGCAGCTCGAAGATTACCTCGATGGCGTAAAGCGTCCACACGGAATTCTGCTGATCAGTGGACCTACGGGTTCAGGAAAAACTACGACGTTGTATGCCACACTGAAATTGCTCAACAAGGAGACCACGAATATTCTCACGGTTGAAGACCCGATCGAATACACGTTAGAAGGAATCAACCAGGTTCAGCTGAAAGAAAGCATAGGGCTTACTTTCGCGGGTACACTGCGCACATTTCTCCGGCAGGATCCGGATATTATCATGCTCGGTGAGATTCGCGATGCGGAGACTGCACAGATGGCGGTGCGTGCGGCGTTGACCGGGCATCTTGTCTTGTCAACTATTCACACAAATTCTGCGTGGGGAACCGTATCGCGTCTTGTAGATATGGGCGTGCCGCCTTTTCTCATTGCGAATACGTTAAACACGAGTGTGGCACAGCGCCTCGTTCGTCTTTTGTGTCCGCATTGCCGGAAGGAAAAAGAGCTCGCACGCTCAGCGTTTCCGCGTCATTTCAAATTGCCACGGCCTATTGAAAAAATCAGTGTGCCGGGTGGATGCGAACAGTGTTACTACACCGGTTACCGGGGACGAAAAGCAATCTACGAAGTAGTTCCTATCGATTCAGAACTTTCGGAATGCATCAAGCTGATGAATGATTTTCCGGCGGAGATCTATAAACAACGAAACATCCATACACTTTCAGAAAGCGCTTTTCGCCTGTTGGAAAACGGAGAAACTTCCGTTGATGAAATTTATTCTATTCTATCCCATGCCCACAACTAGAAAAGTATCCGTTGATTCCGTGCAGTTGTTCAGCCGTAAATTCCGCTGGAGAATATTCTTGTTGATGTGCGTGTTTCCGTTTTTGTCAGCGAACTTCGCGGAGAGCGACGATCCGCGGTTTGGAATCATCGAACAAAAATTGACTGATCTTTCAGCAACGGTTCCCGGTCTCAACAACAAAGTGGAACTTTCTGTAAATGGAGTTTCGCTGCAGGAATTTATCCGCGCACTCGCAATTACCAATAACCTGAACGTAAGTGTTGAGCCCTCGCTCGACATGAAGATCTATGATAATTTCTCGGACGTAACGGTAAACAACGTCTTCCTGTTCCTGTGCAAACGGTATGATCTCGATATTGCATTTATCGGAAACATCATGGTGTTTTCAAAATATGTTCCGCCTGCACCGGTTGTGATTCCGTACTCTCCGCGATTGCCTCTCATTGCGTGGAATCCTTCGTTGCAATTGGTGAGCCTCGACCTGAAGAACGACAGTCTTCCGTTAGTTGCACGCGAACTCACGCGAAAAACAGGAACCAATGTGGTATTTGCCCCGGAACTTTCCGGAAAAATGCTGAACGGGTATATCCAGGAACAAACGCTGAGCGATGCACTGGATAAACTGGCATTCGCGAACGACTTGAAAATCACGCAGGCGGATACAAACTTTTTTCTCATTGAACCTCTCGTCAAGCAACCGGCTGCGCAGGGAAATGCGAGAAATACCAATGAGACCAAAGCTCCGGCTTTACCTGCAGGAACAAAAATGGGAATTGCCGATGGGCTGATCAGCATTGATGCAGTAAACGCTCCCATTGGCGAACTCGTGTATTCGGTGTCCAGTCAGTTGAAGAAAGAATATTTTCTGTACACCGAATTAAAAGGAACGTCGACACTGAGCATTCAGAATGCGACGTATGAACAGTTTCTCGACAATGTATTGAACGCAACGGATTACACGTATCGTCGCAAGGACAGCGTTTATTTCATTGGCGACAGGAACCTGGAAGGATTGCGCGTCACGCATCTGTACGTGTTGCAATTCCGTACGGCCGATAAAATTCCGGATTACATTCCGGCGGAAATGAAAAAGGGCGTTGAAGTAAAGGCGTTTCCTGATCTGAACGCAGTTATCCTCAGCGGATCAGAACCCCGCATTCTGGAAATTGAAAATTTTCTCGCGGTGATCGACCAGGTGGTTCCCATGGTGCTGATCGAAGTGATTATCATGGATGTGAACAAGAGTCACACGGTTGCGGCTGGCATACAGGCCGGAATCGGAACGCCACCGGCAAACAATGGTTCGATCACTCCAGGAGTGGATGTGACATTGAATTCCGACGCGATCAACAACCTGATTGCAGGAATCAACGGTTTTGGATTTTTAAATATTGGTTCTGTCACACCCGATTTTTACATGCGCCTGCATGCACTGGAAGAAGACGGAATGCTCAAGATCCGTTCTCCGCCAAAGCTCGCCACGCTCAATGGTTCAGAAGCGAAAATGAGCATTGGGCGAACGGAATATTACCTCGAACGAACAACCAATATTATCGGAACGCAAAATCCGCAAACGCAGATTACGAATACGTACAAACCGCTGAACGCCGATTTTTCATTGGCGATCACGCCCATGGTTTCGGGTGATGAGCAAGTCACGCTTTCAATTTCTGTGAAACAATCAACGTTTACGAAACGCGTAACAGACGATGGTCCATTCGGAACAACCGAACGAAGTTTCGAATCGATTGTGCGCGTGAAAAACCAGGAGATGATCATGCTGGGTGGTCTCGAAGAAGAGTCAACCAATGAAAGCGGAAAAGGTACTCCGGGCATTTCGCGGATACCGGTATTGAAGTGGCTGTTTGGTCAGCGCAGCAAAACGAAATCCAAAACACGATTGAGTATCATGATTCGTCCAACTGTAATCTACTGATCATGCACGCGCACCTGGAACGATTGCTGATGGGATCGCTTTTTGCCGGAGTGGAGGCGGAACAGCGGCCCGATTGCGTGTTGTATCATTTTGTTTTACTGAAACGATCGGGCCATAAAATTGCAATCGTAAAAACAGGTTCGGGACTTCTTTCATTGGAAGAAATTCTGGAGCAAATTGGAAAGGCAATTCCGGTTGTGCTGGTACTGACCGGGAAAGGAATTGTCCACCGGTTGGTGCCTGCCGATCCTGATGCACCGGTTCACGTTTTGCTTTCGAAGGTGCTTCCGAATGCAGTACTGAACGAATTTTATGTTGGAGCAGTTCCTTCTTCGGGGCATAGTCACATGGTGTCGGTGATACGTGCGTCTGTTGCGGTGCGTATCTGTGAAGAAACCGCTGTGTTGTTATCCGTGATTGCGTGCCGGTTGGGACCTGTTGTTGTACAGGATATACTGGCGCTGGTTGATGGAGAACGCAAAGAAATGTGGTGCGGCAATCACCGCATTGAATTTGACGCTGACCGGATTTCGTCAATCACGTATTCGGAAAATGTGGAGGAACACCGGGAATATAAAATCGGAGGCGAATCCGTTTCCGGTGAGACCGTCATTGCATTTGCCGGAGCCTTCAGTGGAATGATGAATTCCGGTGACGAATTGAAAACGGGTATTGCAAGACTTGCCGGTGCGCGTGAAGAATTTCTGCAGCGCAGTTTGTTTCGCAGCGGCCTGAAGATTTCGCTCGCTCTCGTTCTCATGACTTTGCTGGCCAACTATTTTTTCTTCTCGCAGTACTGGAATCGAAAAAATGAACTAGAGAGTGAACTCCTGGAACAGGGAAATGTGATTGCCGAACTGAACCAATTGAACCAGCGCGTTGAATCGAAAACTGTTTTTCTCAATGAAACCGGCTTGCTCAACCGATCATCGTACGCCTGGTGCGCAGACCAGCTTGCGCATAGCATGCCTCATGGAATTCAACTCACGCGAATGAATTTTTCGCCACGGATCAAAATAGCAAAGGAGGACTCCATCGGGTTTGATTCTGATCGCCTTGAAATTTCCGGTCGTTGCGAAGAAAGCCTGGTGCTGAATCAATGGCTACAGCAATTGAAATCGAAAAAATGGATTCTGAACGTATCCATTCAATCGTATACACAAAATCGCGCTCCTGCTACAGGGGAATTCAAACTGGATATTGAATTGCAATGAAGAAAAATATTTTTCATCGGCTGTCGTGGAAACAGAAGAATAAAATTCTTCTCGGGAGTTTTTTGTTTGTGGCATGGATTGTTTATTCCAGCGCAATCTCCAACACGCTTGATGCAAAATCGATGGGCGATGAATTGCGTCTTCAACTCGATAGCGCAACTGGTGCACCCGAAAAATTGCAGCGGCTCAAAACCGAACTGGTGCGATTTGAAGAGTTAACCGGCCAAGGCGATTCTGCGGCGGTACACGAACAGTTGCTCGACCGGGTTACGCTGTATTGTGGAAAACACCCTTTGCAATTGCGCGAATTTGCGCAGCCCATTCGTTATCGGCAGCAAGAGTGGATTGTGGAAACGCATCCGTTTACGATTGAAGGAAGCTTCGTGGAGATCGTGAAGTTCATGGACTACCTGGGGACGCAGTCCACGGGAAAGATTGTGTCGGCGGATATCCATTCCAAAACCGATAATAAAACAAAAACGGTTTCGCTTCTCGTTACTATTTACGTACAGAATATTTCGAACGCATCATGAAATCAAAACTCCGTTTGTTTATTTCCGCCGCAACCGTGTTGCTGTTTGTTGCCTGTGAACACGATTTCATTGAAGATGATCTCACCGGGAAAACAGTAACTATCCTCGCACCTGCGGCTGATGATACTGTTGCAACATCTTCTCCGATTTTCTGGTGGAATGAAATCGCCGGTGCCAGAAGTTACCGGGTACAGATCGTACTGCCGGATTTTACCTCGCCCCAGCAACTCGTGTATGATACAGCAGTCGTTGGCGATCGGTTTTATCCGTCATTGATCGCAGGCAGTACGTATTACTGGCGGATCCGACCGGAGAACGGTTCTTCAGAAGGAGATTGGATTACACGACGCATTACGGTTGATAGTTCCGTAAGTCTCGCGAATCAAACTGTGACCATTACGCTGCCCGCTTCGAACAACACGTCTACCTCATCGGGCACTGTGCCGTTCTCCTGGAATTCGGTGGCAGGAGCGCAGTTGTACCGGATGGATGTTACCAATACCACTTCCGGTGCCAATGTAGTTACAACGACTAGCACGGTCAACAATTATACCGCTACGCTTGCGCAAGGCAATTATGAGTTCCGCGTGCGTGCAGAAAATTCCAGTTCGTTCACGGCGTGGAGTACGCGTACGTTTTCGGTTGATCAGGCTGCACCCACTGTGCCGTTGCTGATTTTTCCTGCGGACGATGCTTTCTACGCATCTGCGCCCTCGGCCATTGCATTCGACTGGGGCAACAGTACGGATGCTTTCACAGACAGTCTCGAGGTTGCTACGGACTCCACATTTTCAACCGGAGTTGTTCTGGCCGTGTCGCTCAGTGCAACACAGAGCACATACACCTGGACGGGAGTGCAAGGTAACTTCACCTATTTCTGGCGGGTTCGCAGTTTCGATGCTGCAGGAAATGCGAGTAACTACAGTGCAATATTTCGTTTCGACGTAAACTGATGAAGAACAAAAAAATTTCCTGGTTTCTTTTGCCCGCGGTGTTGTGCATCTGGGGTGTAATCGGCTGGAAAGTGTACGCGGCGATTGGTGATGATGAAACTGTGGCTGTGAATGAAAACGAATTGCATGTTACGCCAGATCGCGCTCCTGCAATTCCGGATACATACAATCTTCTGCTGGATTACCGCGATCCATTCCTGGATAAACCTGTACCAGTGAAAATGCCGAAGAAAAACTCTTCAACGCCTATTCCTCCGAAGATTGAAAAAAAGGAAACTGTCGTTGCAGTATGGCCTGTGTTACGTTACGCCGGGCTGGTGAAACAATCGAAGGACGGAAAACTCGTCGGTTTTCTCCACGTGAATGGAGTTTCACATTTCGTGAAGAGTGCGGATGTGATCGACGAGCTGGTGATTGGGAAGGTGTGGAGCGACTCGGTGGAAGTGCGCAGAGGGAAAGAGCGAAGAGTAATCACGAAATAGTGTGAGGGTAACCGCTCGATTTGGCTACCAAGAGTTGATTAAAACCGCTTAAGCGGTTGTGGATTATACAACACTACACATTGCCGGGGGCTTAAGCCTCCGGCAATGAATAGCCCTGGGTTGCTCAACCGCTTCAGCGGTTTTCATCCAAGCTATTGGGTAAATGATTTCAAACTGATCCACGACCAAGTACGACCGCTTCTTTCAAAGTATCCAACTATAAAATTCCTGTCAGTATAGCGTGTGCAGATTGCAACAGTTCGTGATGCATCGTACTCTGAGCTCCCTGTGCGAGGGCTGTTTCGCATTCACTCACGAGATAGAACACGCATATTTTCTTCAGCGATTGCGATTTATCCTGCAGATAATTCCCGAGTGAATTACGGAACTCTTCCGAAAAAGAATTTGCAGGTGAACCCAGCGGTTGCTCCGCGGCTTTTTTTTCAGCAGGCAAAAGATCAGTTAAACTCAACATTACTGTTCCGTGTACCTGGAGTCTTGATTTTTTATTTTTTCGGGAACGCTTTTTCATGAACGGGTAATAGAGCGCCGCAAATAAAATCATTAAAAATGTGCCGGGTGTCCTTTGCCGGTTTCAGGTCGAAGAGTACAGAACGTTTATGAAAACCATGCGCACGTTCATGAAAATTCAAAACGCGATTATGAATTTGCCCCGGTCGTTGGTGAAGTATCCCTTTATTTCGCTTTGGAAATGGAGTTACTTGCGCTTGCGTTTCGGGTTTAGTGTTAACCGGTCCGGAGTTCGGAGTTACCGTTCACGGTAACCCGAAACCCGGAACCTGAAACACCAAAGAATTATCACCATGAAAAAAATCGTCCTGTTCATTTTCATTTTCCTTTCAGCCGCAAACCTGCGCAGCCAGGATTTCGATTACACGGTCTCCACCGATTCTGTTGCGTGGAATGAACTCAGCGCGCAAACGATATTGAACACCGGCAACAGCGCATGGAGTTTCTCGTACAAAATTCCGATCGGGTTTACGTTCAATTACCTCGGACGGAATTTTGATTCGCTGACGATTGAGACGAATGGGTATATCGTGTTTGATGAGGACCGCAACTACGCGCTTACCGCGTTCAGTGGAGTGGGAGATTGTGTTGACTCCGAAGGGAATCATGCTATTATTGGATACGAGCTGAGCGGAACAGTTGGAAACCGGATTCTGAAAATTCAATACAAGAATTGCGGACTTTCCGGATCATCATCGGAAACACAGAGTTGGCAAATCTGGCTGCGCGAGAATGGAAATGTAGAAGTCCGGATTGGCCCCGGCACATTACGTACAAATGAGATCGGCGTGCTGGTGGTAAATGAAGAAACATTCGAAGAATCCTTTTCCACAATCCTGGTAATTGACACGGAGCAGAATTGCCGTATTGGTTTACTCAATATGAACATGGATACGGAAGTGCGCGGACTTTTTATCGGAAGCAGTTGCACTTCCCCGCAAACACGGGCAGTCAATGAGGAATATCCGGAAACACTGTATCTCGATTCCGTACCGAATCGTGGTTTCCGGTATACGTTCACACCATCCAACTGATTAAATCAAACACGATGAAAAAAATATTTCTTCTTTCACTGATTTTTCTTCTTTTCCTTGCTGCCCGTGTTGATGCTTACAATGGAAAACGATATTGGGTTGGCGGAACATCCACATGGAATACTTCAGCAAATTGGTCGCTGACCAGTGGCGGCGGTGGTGGTGCGGGCGTCCCCGGAGTTAACGACACGGCGTATTTTGACACCGGTGGTGTTACGTGCACCATGGATGCGAACGGAAGTGTGAAGCGCATGGAGATGAGCGCGGGTACGCTTGTGCAAAGTACGTTTACGTTAATCTTTGGAACGAGCGGTGCGCTTTTAAGTGGAGGAACATTCACAGGTGGCTCAGCAACCATAACGAGTGCGGGTCTTGTTACGAATTCCGGATGTGCATTTACGAGTACAAGCGGATTGTTCACGACCAATTCAAGTTTTACATTGAGTGGTGGTGGAAGCTTCACGCACAATAACGGCAAGCTAAGATTCACCTCGACGAGCACGATTACCGGTTCGTTGGCATTGTACCAGTTGGAGTTTGCACCAACATCCGCGGCAACATATACAATTGCCGGTGGAACTATACTTACCGTAACGAATGCACTTACTATTTCCGGAACAGTAGTAGCTACGATCAATACCGGAGACATTGAAGCCCGGGGCGATATTGTGATTACCAATACGGGTTCGGGATCCGGAGGAAATGCGATACTAACTATAAATGGAATCGGCAATCAGTTGATTGATGGTGCCCCTGCGCCTGGGAATGGGCGCTTACCAAACGTCGTCATTAATAAATCAGGAGGAACGCTTTCGATGCAGGACGTGATTTCACTAACCGGTGACTGGACACGTACTGCAGGAGACACAGATCCAGGTACGAGTACAGTGTTTATGGCGGGAACGAAAACTATTACCGGAACAGACACGATGTATAATCTCACATTCGGAATCGGGACGTAT
>DATHKF010000488.1:0-10421 GCA_035489505.1 Bacteroidia bacterium
AAGGCGATTGCGAACACGCAATGGAACAACTACGTGAAAGAACTTCAAGACTTACATGGATGTACTTTTGAGGATGCAGCAGCCAAGTTGAAAGCGGAATTTGAAATTGTTGAAAAAACTGAAGGTGGAAAAGAATATGCGAAATATTCCCAATTGGCTTTTGAACGGTTATGCCTGCCCCCAAAATCCATTTGATCATTCAATTACAACTATGGATACGGATCTCAATATACTCATATGAAAACAGCATTAAAGAAAACTTATCTAGATCAATGGCAGAACTACCACCGAGGTTGCTTTGAAAATGACGATGCCATGAATTCCTGTTATCCGCATTTGCTCTCGATGCGACCTAATCAAGAAAAAAGATGGAAGCAGTCCAACTTAAGAGTAATGATCTTCGGAATAAGTCCAAATGGATGGGATGCTGAACGGGATTTGATGTCTGAGTCGCCGGAATCTGCAATTACTTACCTGATGAATAAATATGAGGAGTTCTACTTCGATGGAGGCAACTGGAAAAGAGGCGAGGCTTTCTGGAACTATTTCTATACTATTCAAGAAATGATTCGGCTTAAGGTCAGTGCTGACGCGGAATTCGCATGGAATAATGTGTACAAAACTGACATGAAAGATCACAACTTTCAGATCAACCACTTTAATGTGACTTTAAAAGAAATATTGATTTATGCCCCAGATGTTATAATTCTGATGGGTAAAGGCATATTCAACCCGTTTCGTTGGAGTATTCTAGATGATGAAATGGAATGGAATCCCACACCCAATAATGCCGGATTGACTGACCTCAAGCGACCAGTTTATTCATATATCGACGGACGCAGTTACTCGCATCTAGGAGAAAGGTTAAAACATATTGTCATGATGGATCATGCCAATGCCCATACGAACGCTGGTATCAAAATGAAGTTCGTAATTGAGGAGTTGGAGAAACTTTTAAAATCGAGAAATTAACAACGTCATGGCTTAAAAACCAAGAAATCTCCCCAAATCCCCCTCCCAAAGTTTCGACCTTTCTCCCTCCTCCACCCAAAGAGACAAGTCCATTTTTATGGATTTGTCTCTTTTCATTTCCCCTGAAACCCACGAATGGAAAATGAAGCAGGGTTGCGTGCTGTTTTTCCTTTGTTCCGCAATGAAAACTGTATCTTTGAACGTGTTGAAAATTTCGCGGGAAAATTCCATTTTATTTAAGCTGTTTGCGCGATTATTCTTTTGCACGTTCCTGCTCGCACCCGCGTTGTCATTCGCACAGGAACGCAGAACACTTCTGCAGAGCCAGTCGTTGCCCGACGATACCGGAAAAGTAACCGCGCTTAATAACATCGCCTATGAAATCAGCCACTCCAATTACGACAGCGCGTATACCATCAGCGTACAGGCCCTGCAGTTGGCCTGGGAACTGAATTGGGATGAAGGTGTGGGACGATCGCTTCATTTTCTTGGACTGTTCAGTTCGTACAAGGGCGAGAGCAGGAAAGCGCTCGACTTTTACGTGCAGGCGCTCGACATCTGGAATGAACTGGAGCCATCAGCCGCCGAAGAAGATAAAACACGCATACGTATTCACAAAGCGAAAACGCTGTGCAACATGGGCGTGGTATACATGGACCTTGGCGATTATCCGCATGCACTCGACTACTGTTTTGAGTCGCTCAAAATTTCAGAAGCAATCGGTTACACCAGCGGAGCTGCAATGTGTTTAAGCAACATAGGTGTTGTGTATACCGAGCAAGGACACAACGATAAAGCACTCGATTACTATTTCCGTTCGCTGCAAATTGATAAACTCGCCGATAATCAATCGGGTGTGGCTACTACGCTGGGCAATATCGGAAGTGTGTATCACGACCAGGGTGAATATGAAAAGTCGCTGGAGTATTACCGGCAGGCGCTTGCCATTTCGGAGGAACTGGATGACCGCGACGGAATTGCAGTGTGGTTGGGCGACATCGGCATGGCCTACGAACACCTGGAACAAACCGATACAGCTTTCGCCTACTATTTCCGTGCGCTGGAAATTGCAAAGGAAGACGGCAATCCCATAACGATCGCCATACAGCTTCGCACAATCGGCTCTCTTTACGTTCATGTGGGTCAATTTGAAAAAGGCGAACAATTCCTGCTCGATGCACTGGCCCTCGACGAAGAATCGGATGCGTTGGATTTCGTGATGGACGATGAGAAAGAACTGAGTGAATTGTATGCACGTATGGGTAAATACGATCTTGCGTTGGAACATTACAAGGCATACACTGCGGCAAAAGACAGTGTGTACAGCCAGGAAAGTGCAGCACAATCGGTACGTGCCGAAATGAATTACGAATTCGCAAAGAAACAGGAGCAGCACGAAGCAGCGCAGCAATTGTCAAAAACCATCCGCAGCTTCATTATTGCTATTGCGCTCCTGCTCATCCTGATTACTGTTCTGCTCCTCCGCTGGAGAAACAACAGAAAAACAATGCTTCTTCGTGAACAGCATTCGTACCAGCTGTTGCTTGCACAGGAAAAAGAGAAGCAGCGCATCTCGAAAGAGCTTCACGACAGCATCGGGCAGAACATGCTTTTCATCAAGAACCAGCTCATCAAACAGAACGATACTACATTACTGCAATCGGTTAGCGATACGCTGGAAGAAGTGCGCAACATTTCAAAAGACCTTTACCCGAACCAACTGGAGAAATACGGTCTTGTTGCGGCCATTGAAGCGCTGGCGGAAAAAGTGCAGGAATCTTCTTCGATGTTCGTGAGCCACGATCTCAGCGGATTCAGCAGCGACATTCCGCAGGAGAAACAGATCAACTATTACCGCATTGTGCAGGAATGTGTTTCGAACGCGCTCAAACATTCCGAAGCTACCGCGATGCGCATTACAGCAACGTCAGAAAAAGGCACGATAGAGCTTATTGTGCAGGACAACGGAAAAGGATTCGATACGCAGGCGCTTGCAGGTAAAGCGCATACTTCATTCGGCATGCTGAATATTGAAGAGCGCGTGAATTACCTCAAGGGAAAATTCGAGCTGCAGACGTCGCCGGGTAACGGAACGAAATTCACTTTCACTTTGCCTGCACACACCTCATGAAGCACACAGCCATTGTAGCCGACGATCATCCTATTTTCAGGAAAGGCCTTATCGAAATACTCGGAGGGATCAGCGAGCTTGAAATTGTAGCTGAGCTGTCGGATGGCATGCAGGCTTATCAAAGCATTTTAGCCAAGCGTCCGGATCTTGCCATTCTCGATATCGAAATGCCCGGTCTTACAGGACTTGATATCTGCCGGAAAGTGATGAGCGAAAAATCCGAAACCAGGTTCATCGTGCTGACGATGCACAGGGACAAGAATTTTTTCAACGATGCGATGAACATCGGCGTGATGGGTTATTTGCTGAAAGATCACGCCATCTCCGAGCTGATAAAATGCGTGGAGCAGGTATTGAAAGGCGAAAAATTTGTGAGCCCGGGAATAAAAAACCTGCTTGCTGCCGCCGAAGAAAATGATCTCCCCGAACTGGCCCAGCTTACTCCAACGGAGAAAGTGATATTGAAGCTGATCGCGGAAACCAAAACATCCGCCGAGATTGCGCAGCTGCTTTTTGTAAGCCCGAACACGATTGACAATCACCGTTCCAACATGGTGAAAAAGCTGGGATTGGAAGGGAAAAATTCGATCCTGAAATTTGCTATCCAGCACAAGCATTTGCTTTAAGCTTCTTCTTCTTTGCACGAATAGTGGTTACCCACTATTTCCCCCCGGTTTTATGCTTTTTACTTTTACGGCGCGTGGATTCAATGGAAAAAGCAACCCGTTTATTTTACTTAAAGCAACAGGCAAATGAAATTCAAAAAATTAGTAGCTGCGGTTATTGCAACGTTGACCCTTATAACGGTTTCTTATGCACAGGTCAATGTTACCGGTTCAATCGGCGCTGATGGAACTTATACAACGCTCACTGACGCTTTCAACGCGGTGAATGCAAGCGGACCGCATACCGGCGCGACAATAGTGATGACGCTTACTGCGAGCACCAATGAAGGAACAGCCACAGCCCAGTTGAATGCGGGAACCTGGACGATGCTTACCATTAGGCCGGCAGTGGGCGTAGCCGCAACCGTAACAGGTGGAACAACAGGAGGTAGTTCGCTCATTAAGTTTAATGGCGCTGATAATGTTACCATAGACGGACGTAACACCGGGGGCAGTTCGCTTACTGTTTCTAATACATTCAATGGATCCTTTTCCGGTTCGGGTACCATTCAATTTGTGGAGGGTGCGACGAACAATGTGGTGACCAATTGTACCATACTTGGCAGTTATATCGGCCCAATTGCAAACAACGGCGGCACTATTCTGTTCGGAATCGACAATATTACACCGGATGGAAATGACAATAATACGATCAGCAATAATAACATTGGACCGGCTGGTACGAATTTGCCGTCAAAAGCAATCTACTGCACCGGATCAACAAGTACAACAGCAAAAAATAACAGTGGAAACATTATTTCGGGTAATACTATTTACGATTATTTTGTGGGTAACAGTAGCGCGGGAATTTACATTGGCCCCGGGAGTACAGATTGGGCTATCCAGAATAATAAATTCTACCAGTCTGCGTCGCGCACCCTGACCTCCTCTACAAGCATTCATTCAGCCATATACTTTGGAGACGCCGCAATAAATAACTGCCTGGTAAGCGGAAATACGATTGGTTATTCCAGCCCTTCAGGAACTGGTACCTATACCATCATCTCTGCAACAGGCTCAACGAGGTTCTATCCAATCTACGCTTCTGCGCTGGGAAGCACCATTGCAAGCACCATTCAGAATAATACGATAACTGCCATTTCTTTCTCCGGCACTCTTACAGGTCCAGGCACCTTCACCGGAATTTACATTACTACCGGTCTTGTGACCATATCCAATAATATGATCGGAAGCGCTACTGTACCTGCAGCAATATCGTTATCAAGTACCGCTTCACCCACTTATGATGCGCATGGCATTGCGAATTTTTCTACCCAGGGAGCAACGGTAACCAATAATAGTATCGGTGGAATTCTTGTTAATAATGCCTCGCCTGGTCAAGGAGTAAGATTTTTTTGCATGCGCTTTTCTCCATCCGTTTCATCATCGTTCAATACGGTTCAGAATAATACCATTGGTTTTTCAGCTGCCCCGGTAGTGTGTAATCCAACCGCAAATACTTCAAGATTATTCGGGATCTATTCGACCGTTGGCAGTTCGATCATCACAGGCAACACGGTTGCCTTTTTATACAGCAGGTCATCCAATACCAACTCAGATGATCTTGCTGGTCTGATAGGTATCTACAGTGAAAACAGCACTGCAACCGCTCCTTCTACAATTTCACAAAACCACGTTCATTCGCTATCCAACACGCATCCCAATGCAGCGGTAAACGTTATCGGGATTTTTTATAACGGTAATCCTGTAGCGAGTGGCAACATCGTCAGCCAGAATTCTATTTATTCGCTGTCTAGCGTAACCACCAGCACCACAACAGCTATATATGGAATATCCATTCTCAACAGTGGGTCTACAACCTTCAGCAATAATATGATCAGCCTTGGATTAGATGAGGCAGGCGCATCGGTTAGTACAGGCACAGATATATATGGCATTCGCGAAAATGGAGGCACAAACCAGTTTTATTTCAACAGCATTTATATTGGAGGCAGTGGTGTAACAGGCGGGGGTAATACCTTTGCTTTTTATAATTCGGTAACAACGGGCTCAAGAAATATCAGGAACAATATTTTTTACAATGCCCGGAGCAATGGCACAGGAACAGGCACGCATTGTGCCATACATGTTGCAGGAACAACACCTAATCCGCCCGGACTGACTTCAAATTATAATGTCGTGTTTGCTGACGGTGTGGGTAATGCTGCAGGATTATACAACGGTGCATTTCACCCGACGCTTGCAGCCTGGCAAACGGCAGCAGGACAGGATATGAACAGCGTAGCAGGAAATCCGCAGTTCATTAATCCAGCAGGAAATAATACAACTGTTGATCTGCACATTATCACGGGCTTCCCGATTATTGAAGCCGCAGGTACGCCGATTGCAACCGTTACCACGGATTATGACGGGCAAATAAGAGCTGTCTTAACACCAACAGACATTGGTGCAGACGCAGGCAATTTTGTAGTGTTCCCGGTATTGGGAACGTATCCGAATACAACCGTTACGGCAGGCAGAAATACAACCGTTACACCAACAACGGCACCACAATATTTGTTGTCAGCGGTTGCTTATTCAACAGCTAAACTTGATGGTATACTAACTGTGAACCCAACGACAGGAATTGTAAACATAACCGATGCAATGCCTGCTGGAACTTACACCGTAACAGTAAAAGGATTCGGAGCAGCCGGAACAGTTACTACAACTTTTACGCTCACTGTTACAAATCCAACCTGCAGCCAGGGACTTTTTTATGGTACGGGCTCAGTAGCGGTAGCCACTTACCCTGTCAATATTGCGATCGGTGATTTTAATAATGACGGAAAACAAGATATAGCGTCGCCAAGCTACATGACAAGTGCAGTTTCTATTCGTTTAGGAGACGGACTTGGTGGTTTCAGCGGAACAACAGAAGTACCTGTTGGCGCTTCACCAGGAAATCTTGCTGTTGCCGATTTTAATGGCGACGGTAAGCAGGATCTTGCAGTTACCAATACAAGTACAACTACTGTTTCCATTCGCTTAGGTAACGGATTCGGCGGCTTTACAGGAACTACCAATGTAACCGTAGGTACAAGCCCGTATGGTATTGCTGTGGGTGATTTTAATAACGATGGAAAATTTGATATCGCAACTACTAATTTAGCTGATGCAACACTATCAATCAACCTTGGCGATGGCCTTGGTGGATTTGGCCCGCAGTCCTTACTTGCAACAGCTGGTTCGCCAAGATCATTACAAGTGGGCGATTTTAATGAAGACGGCAACCAGGATATTGCGGTTTGTTGTATGAGCAGCAATTCTGTTTCCATCTTTCTTGGCAATGGTGCCGGAGCTTTCACAGTGCAAGCCGGCGTGAGTGTTTCCACTAGTCCGGGAAGCCTTGTGCTTGGTGATTTTAATAATGATAATCACATTGACCTGGCGACTACAAGTTCCGGGTTCTTTGCAGCTTCTGTTCGGTACGGCGATGGCTTAGGTGGCTTTAGCGGTTCTACAGAAATTTTCATTGACATGAATAGTTCGTACGGTGACCTTGCTGTGGGTGATTTTAATAGCGATGGCAATTCCGATTTAGTAATTACACGTCTTAATACCTCCGAGATTGCAATTCAATATGGTAATGGCACAGGCGCTTTTTCGGGGAACACACCATTTCCTTCCGGAGGTTTTAGTCCGCACCTTCCAGCGGTAGGTGATTTTAATGGGGATGGAATACAGGATATTGCTGTTGCGAATGAAAACGACGGGAATGTAGCAATTCGGTTAGGAGGCACAGCCGATATTAATTTAGTTGGAAATGCCGTGAACATTCCGGATGGAAGCACAGTCCCTTTGCTTACTAATGGTACTGATTTTGGAAGCCGGGAAATTTGTGGGAACAGTAGCTTGACCCAAACATTCACGTTTCAGAATACAGGTACAACGTATCTCGCTCTATCGGGTGTATCGATTACAGGAATCCATTCCGGTGATTTTATAGCCTATCCATCTTCCTTTGGACTTAATCCGGGTGGAACACAGGATATATTTGTCGTATTTGATCCTTCCGCAGCGGGAGTAAGAACTGCCACCGTACATTTTACGAATACCGATTGTGATGAAAACACCTACGACTTTGCTGTGCAGGGAACAGGCACTGATCCTGAAATTGATGTAAGAGGAAATAATATTTCAATTGCTGACGGATCACCATCCACTTCACCTTCACTAACGAATCATACCGATTTCGGAAATCAATCTGTATGTACCGGAACGTTCAGCAGAACATTTAAGATATTCAACACGGGAACAGCAATTTTAACTACTTCTGTTCCTGCGTTAATAGGTCCGCAAGCAGCAGATTTCAGTATCACCTCGCCGCCGGCAGCGTCTGTTAATCCGGGAGATTCTACTTCACTCACAGTGACGTTTAATCCATCGGCCAGCGGATTGCGACAAGCTTACTTAGGAATGTCCAACAATGATTGCAGTGAGCCGATTTACGATTTCTGGATCCAGGGAACAGGTGTTGATCCTGAAATGAATATCAAAGGAAATAACACATCAATTGTGGACGGTGATAATACCCCATCACTTACGGATTTTACAAATTTCGGAGTTGCATGTTCGGGTTCGGTCGTAAAAACTTTTGTAATAGAAAACAGCGGAACGCAAAGTCTTTCTATAACAGGAATAATTTTTGCCGGAACCAACGCAAGCGATTTTTCAGTTACCACTGCACCCGCATCAACTATCGCCACACCAGGATCATCTTCCTTCCAGGTCACATTTACACCAGGCGCAACAGGAATTAGAAATGCCACGCTCATTATCACGAATAGTGACTGCGATGAAGCTATTTATAATTTTGCAATATCCGGAACAGGAACAACGCCGGTAACCGGAACCACAGTTGTAACGAACGTTTCTTGTTTCGGCGGAAGTAACGGAACGATCAACCTCACACCTTCCGGCGGAAGTGGTGGCTACACTTTCAACTGGCTTCCATCAGGACCAACAACAGAAGACCGTACTGGATTAACAGCTGGAACTTATTCTGTACAGATCACAGACGCGAGCGGTTGTACAGGAACAGTGATTGCAATAGTAACGCAACCACCGGCGATTTCAGTTACTGCATCCGCACAAACCAACGTTTCTTGTTTCGGCGGAAGTAACGGAGCAGCTTCGATCAATGCAGCAACAGGCGGATCAGGTTCATTTACGTACAACTGGACACCAGGCAATCCAACAGGTGACGGAACAACTTCTGTCAGCGGTTTAGCTGCCGGAACGTGGACTGTAACAACGACAGACCTGAATGGTTGTACCGTAGCAAATGCATTTACGGTTACGCAACCACCGGCAATTTCATTCACCGCTGCCGCACAAACCAACGTTTCCTGTTTTGGTGGAAGCAACGGTGCGTTCACAGTCAATCCGGCATTGGGCGGAACCGGTTCATTCGCGTACGACTGGGCACCCGGAAATCCAGCAGGTGATGGAACAACTTCTGTTACCGGATTAACATCAGGAACATGGACAGTAACTGCAACGGATGCAAGCGGATGTTCTTCAATTATAAACTTCACGATTACTGAACCCTCTGCAATTTCATTCACTGCTGCTTCACAAACTAACGTTTCTTGTTTTGGCGGAAGCAACGGTACGTTCACAGTCAATCCGGCATTGGGCGGAACCGGTTCATTCACGTACGATTGGGAACCAGGAACTCCAACAGGCGATGGAACAACTTCTGTTACCGGATTAACAGCAGGAACATGGACCGTAACCGCGACGGATGCAAACGGTTGTTCTTCATCAATGAACTTCACGATTACTGAACCCTCTGCAATTTCATTCACTGCTGCTTCACAAACTAACGTTTCCTGTTTTGGCGGAAGCAACGGTGCGTTCACAGTCAATCCGGCATTGGGTGGAACCGGATCATTCACGTACGACTGGGAACCAGGAACTCCAACAGGCGATGGAACAACTTCTGTTACTGGATTAACTGCGGGAACGTGGACAGTAACTGCAACGGATGCAAACGGATGTTCTTCAATTATAAACTTCACGATTACTGAACCCTCTGCAATTTCTTTCACAGCTGCTGCACAAACCAACGTTTCCTGTTTTGGTGGAAGTAACGGAGCGTTCCAGGTTAATGCAGCACTAGGCGGAACCGGTTCATTCACTTACGACTGGGCGCCGGGCAATCCAACAGGCGATGGAACAACTGCTGTGACTGGTTTAACTGCAGGAACATGGACAGTAACTGCCACGGATGTAAACGGATGTTCTGCAATTATAAACTTCACGATTACTGAACCACCCGTGTTAACATCAGCATCAGTGGCAACGTCAGTTGCATGTAACGGTGGATCTGCAACAGTTACCGTAACGGCTTCAGGTGGAATTGCTCCTTATACCGGAGAAGGATTGTTCACTGTAAGTGCGGGAACGTATACGTACACCGTTTCTGATGCGAATGGTTGCATAACGACAACGTCAATCACTGTGACCGAACCGTCTGTTCTGACAGCATCGTCTACTGCAGCAGCATCCATTGCCTGCAACGGCGGAACAGCAGATGTAACAGTTGTGGCTTCAGGCGGAACTGCTCCTTACACAGGAGAAGGATCGTTCACGGTAACAGCAGGAACTTATTCCTACACAGTAACAGATGCGAACGGTTGCACAAC
>DATHKF010000489.1:0-3830 GCA_035489505.1 Bacteroidia bacterium
TCTGAATTCCGGCGAAAGTGAAAGAATCTTAACGTCGAAAATTATCGTCGAATAACTTGTCTTACCTCGGCTCCGCTCGGTCTGACAAGTAGGCTCTATCCTGAGTCGTATTACTACACGACCGAATCGTTGTATACAGAAAACTCATGTATTGTCCGAAGGACTCCTTCGGAGAAACTATTGGTCAGACCGAGCCCTTTGGCTTCGCTCTGGACAAACTCGCCGAGGTGTGACGGCGAGATCAGTCATCTGCACATCGTTTTTCGTAACTTTACAGTATGAAAACCCTGTTCTGTATTTTCCCGTTTGTCGCAGTGTTATCGATGACTTCCTGCGGCGATTCTTCTTCAAAAACTGTGCTGTCTGATGCCGGTGCAGAAACGTTTGATTCACTCATCGCCGCATTGCCCGATGAACAGATTCTCGACGTGCGCACACCGGAAGAATTCAATGAAGGACATCTTGAGGGCGCGCAGAATATCGACTTTAAAGGTGCCGACTTTGCGATCCACGTAAACGCGCTCGATAAATCAAAACCGGTGATGGTGTATTGCCATTCAGGCAACCGCAGTGCACAGGCTGCTGATCAGCTGCGCAACAACGGATTCACCACCGTGTATGCACTTGATGGTGGGATCCAGGCCTGGCAGAGCGCAGGGAAAAAAGTAATTGTCCCTGACGTTTCCCATACCACTGATGGTCCTGTTTCGCTCGCACAATACAACAAGATCATCGCTGATAATGATGTGGTGCTTGTCGATTTTACGGCTACGTGGTGCGGCCCCTGCAAAATGCTTGCGCCAAGTCTTCACGAACTCGAAACGGAAATGGCAGGCAAGTTTGTCCTCCTGAAAGTAGATGTCGATCGCGACCGCCCGGTTGCACAGAATATGAACATCGCAGCAATGCCTACGCTTGTCCTGTACAAAAAAGGCGAAGTTCAGTGGAGGAATGAAGGGCTGGTACCGAAGGATATGATCGCGGAAAAGATCACCGGCGCACAGTAGGGAAACAGTACGCAGTGCGCAGTCAAAAAAATAGTGCGCAGTAACCGCGTAAACTGCGTACTGCGCACTGTTTTTTTTACTGCGTACTTATTTTTTCTTTCTTTCTTTCAGCGACCCCACAAAATCATAGCGACGCTTCTCCTTATCCTTCTTCGATAAACTAACGTTTCCTTCAATACCGTAGCCGTCTACAGTGCCGGTTACTTTAACGAGCTCTTCCAGTTTGTTTACGAACTCTCCTTCGAATTCCACGTAAGGAAGGTCTTCATCGTTTTCGAAAAACGTACTGTCGACAATAAACTCCACCGGAATCGCAGCTGCGCCCATTTCTTTTTCGATCAGCTTGCTTCTGAATTTTCCACTTTTGAACGTGATCTCTGCCTGCACCGGCTTTCCGGCCTTGCCATTCTTCATCAGCGTCATGGTCACTTTATACACTTTTCCTTCCAACGCCGTGGTATCTCCGCCCACGAGGACGAATGAACACGTTAACACAAATATGAACGCCGGGAGAATGAGATTTCCGATTTTTTTCATTTTTTTAAAATGTCTGGTATGATCCAAAAATAAGGTTTTGGTTTCCATTTTGGAAATATAACGCAATTATCGCGCCATGGTACAGGTTCGATAACCGCATCCGCAGCATTATCTTTGCGGTGTGACGATCAACCAGCTTCCACCGTTAGCCGAGCGTATGCGACCTAAATCGCTGGACTCGTACGTGGGCCAGAAACACCTCGTGGGTGAAGACGCCGTGCTGCGAAAATCGGTGCTGACCGGGAACATTCACTCCATGATTTTCTGGGGCCCGCCGGGTGTTGGAAAGAC
This sequence comes from Bacteroidia bacterium, assembly GCA_035489505.1. Lineage (GTDB taxonomy): Bacteria > Bacteroidota > Bacteroidia > Palsa-965 > Palsa-965. The sequence goes on from DATHKF010000489.1 coordinate 1,836, forward strand.
TACGCTCGCGCAGATTATCGCCACACATCTCAAGCGACCTTTTTATGCGTTGAGCGCGATAAACGCCGGCGTGAAAGACATCCGCGAAGTCATTGACAAAGCAAAGAGCCAGGCGTTCTTCGGGACCAACCTGCCCGTGCTGTTCATTGATGAAATTCATCGTTTCAGCAAGGCGCAGCAGGATTCGTTGCTGGGCGCCGTAGAAAAAGGAATCGTTACACTCGTAGGCGCTACAACGGAAAATCCGTCGTTCGAAGTGATCGCCGCTTTGCTTTCCCGGTGCCAGGTTTACCTGATGAAACCGCTGGAACGCGACGACCTCGAACAACTTCTTCGCGATGCGATTGCACACGATGAAGTCCTGAAAGAAAAGAACATTCAGCTCGATGAGACTGAAGCCTTGCTCCGCGTTTCCGGTGGTGACGCACGCAAACTGTTGAACGCACTCGAAGTGGTTGTCGATTCTTTGGATGATGAAACGATACACATCACCAATGAAGTGGTGCTGAAAGTGATCCAGCAGAACCTCGCGCTTTACGACAAGAGTGGCGAACAGCATTACGATATCATTTCGGCGTTCATCAAATCCATTCGCGGGAGCGATCCCAATGCGGGCGTTTACTGGCTGGCACGGATGCTGGAAGGCGGAGAAGATCCGTTGTTTATTGCACGGCGTCTGCTGATCCTCGCCAGTGAAGACATCGGCAATGCAAATCCCAACGCGTTACTGCTGGCGAATAATTGTTTCAACGCGGTACACGTGATTGGCATGCCCGAAGCGCGCATCATTCTCTCGCAATGTGTGACGTATCTCGCTTCATCCGCGAAAAGTAATGCAGCCTACATGGCCATTTCCACTGCGGAAGAACTCGTACGCAGCACCGGGAATCTTCCTGTGCCGTTGGCACTTCGAAATTCTCCCACGCAGCTGATGAAAGACATTGGCTATGGTAAAGAGTACGACTACAGTCACAACCACGAAGGAAACTTTGCTGAACAGGAATATCTTCCCGACCGCGTAAAAGGAAACCGTTTGTATACGCCGGGAGACAATCCGCGGGAGAATGAGTTGCGGGTGTACCTGAGGAAGTGCTGGAATGATAAGTACGGTTACTGAAATTCGTGATCTTGCCACGAAGCATTAGTTGGATTTTTTGCCACGAAGTCACAAAGACCCGAAGTTACACGAAGACTTTAAATGCTTAGAGGTACTTAGTGCCTTGGAGTCTTAGTGGCAAATCACTTACGTAACTTATCCTCTTCTTCTTCTTCCAACGGCTGCGGAATAAATTCAAACACCGTCATATACACAACGCCTACCACAAGGCCGCCCACCGCCTGCTCGATCGCCTGCCAGCATACATCCAGCAGAAGATATTTAATGTCGAGCCCTTTGGTGAATGTGACACCAACAACGAGGGCAACCATGTAAACTACAACGCCCAGCGCGAGTCCCGATAACAATCCGCGGGCCATCGGTTTCTGAGAAAACCGGTCGATGAATTCAGCAATGAAAATACGGTTGAGCAAAAATCCGATTACGAGATAAACGATTCCGGCCGAAACCAGGTAAACGCCTAACGGATAATTGATGGTGGAATAATCATTCAGGACAACGCCGTGCCACAGGTATGAAAAGCCAAACATGAGTATGGATGAGAAAATCCAACCCAACATAAACCGCTTGCCGTACTTTTTCATGATTACAGTAGGGCAAATATACGAAATATGCACGCAAAAGGTTTATTAACAGGAGTTGAACAGGTAAGAATCAGCCCCTTCGCATGCCCGAAAACAGTGTATTTCAGTTATCTTCGTAATCTATGAAATGGCTGAAATCTGCACTTATTGCGTTATTGCTGGTGGTCGTATTTGCGGTCTCCTGCAAACGCGATGAATTATCGTGGGACATGGACTTGACTGTTCCTGTGGCCCATGCATCGCTTTCGCTGGATGATCTTCTGGCTGATTCCATTACGTCTATTAACGCCGATG
>DATHKF010000490.1:0-4525 GCA_035489505.1 Bacteroidia bacterium
ATTGTTCACTGCGCAAATACATTGCGTCGTACGGTCGGGAAGGCGGGATTCGAACCCACAACCTTGTGCGTATCAGGCACCTTCTCTCACTCCGCCGCGGCGGAAGCTACTTCCCATGGCGGTACTGATTGGATTCGAACCAATGACCTCCCGATTAACAGTCGGGCGCTCTACCTTTGAGCTACACTACCCATTGCGGTGCTGACGGGATTCGAACCCGTGATCCTCCGATAGACAGTCGGACATTCTAACCGCTGAACTACAGCACCAATATTTTGTGGACAGAGAAGGAATTGAACCTTCATCTTCCGCTCTTCAGGCGGACGCATTCACCGCGTTTGCTACCTGTCCATTTAAAGTTGACCCACAGGGATTCGAACCCTGACGCTCCGCATTAAAAGTGCGGTGCTCTATCCAGTTGAGCTATAGATCAATTTGACCCTCGTTGCCGACCTTGCTCCCTCGGCTCCGCTCGGTCTGACAAGCATCTTCGGATTACATTGCTTGTCAGATTGAGCGTCAATCTTGCTGTCGGGAATGGATTTGAACCAATACAATCAGAACCAAAATCTGGTGTCCTACCATTAGACGACCCGACAGTAAAAACAAAAAGCCCGATCTTTTTCAGACCGGGCTTACAAAATCACTTGCGTTGATTTTTATGTAAGACAATAACGGTCCGGTTTGATTTCTCCTATGAAATCAAAATCCTTTTGATTGAAATTCTTTCCTTGCGGATGTATGTTTATGTTTTGCATCAGTACTGTTTATATAAAAAGAAACGCCCCCGGGTTATCCGGGGGCGTTTGCTGAATATCTATAGAGACAAACTACACCCGGTGTGTTACAGAATCATCAAAGCGATTTATCTGCTTGTTGGTTTTAGAGTATGTAGTTTGCTTTTTCATTTCAGTTGTATGATGCAAATGTAGACGAAAAAGTATTCGTGCCAAGTTTTTTGTGAAATAAAATTCAGCAGAAAATGCAAATCAATCAACTGCGCAGATAGATTGCGTACTTCTTCCTACATTCGGTAAGGAATTTAACCGCTGCTAACATGCCCATCAACAAACTTGCCCTGATCCGGTACAAGACCATCGACAATTGCCTGCAAAACCGTTTCCGGAAATGGACGCTCGATGATCTCGTGGAAGCCTGTTCGCGAACACTCGATGAATTCGAAGGCATCGACCAGGGTGTGAGCAAACGCACGGTGCAACTCGATATTCAAACGATGCGCAGCGAAAAACTCGGGTACAACGCGCCCATTATCGTTTCGGAGAAAAAATATTATTCCTACGAAGACAAGGGTTACAGCATCACCAACATTCCGCTCACGAGCCAGGATATGGGCACGCTCACTGAAGTTGTAGAAGTGCTTCGACAGTTCAAAGGGTTCAGTTACTTCGAAGAACTCACCGGCATGGTGAACAAACTGGAAGACAAAATTCACACGCAAAAGAATAAAGGGAAGTCGTACATCCATTTCGAGAAGAACGACCTGCTGAAAGGCCTCGACCACATTGATCCGCTGCATAAAGCAATTATGCGCCAGAAAACACTGGACGTGGTATACCAGTCGTTCAAAGCGCGTGAAGCCGGAAATATTATTTTTTATCCTTACATGCTGAAGGAATACCGGAACCGCTGGTTTGTGATTGGCGCCACGCAGAAGAAAACGATCCTTACGCTGGCCCTCGACCGCATTGCTTCTGTGAAAGAACTGAGTTCGGAGAAGTACATGAAGAATACATTCTTTGAGATCGACACGTATTTCGACGATACGATTGGCGTAACCAAAAACATGGGCGTGCGTCCGCAACAGGTGGTGCTGAAGGTAGACCGGGCGATGGCACCGTATGTGATCACCAAACCGATCCATCCCTCACAGAAAATTCTGAGAACAGAGAGCGATGGCGTGATCTTCAGCATTAACGTAACGTGGAATTTTGAACTTGAACGGGAGTTGCTGGGATTTGGAGAGCAGATTGCGGTATTGTCGCCGAAACGGTTGCAGAATAGAATCACGTGGAGAATCCGGAGGATGGCGGAGCGGTATGAACAACAAGAGGCAGAGAAAGATTAAAGCAAAGTGAAAATCGTCGCAATTTCAGATACACACGGTCAGCATCGGCAAATTACTTTGCCCGATGGCGATGTGATTATTCATGCCGGAGATATGACGAGGCAGGGTACAGAAGAACAGGTTGTAGATTTTCTTGATTGGTTTTCTGGCCTCCCTTTTCCGTTCAAAATATTTGTGGCGGGCAATCATGATTTCTTTTTTGAAAAGGAATCGCCTGAGAAAATTCAATCCCTGCTTCCGGAAAATGTAATTTACCTGAATGATTCCGGTATTGAAATTAATGGAATCAAAATCTGGGGTTCTCCCATACAACCCTGGTTTCACGATTGGGCATTCAACCGGCAAAGAGGAGAAGATATCCGTCGTCACTGGGATTTAATTCCTGAAAACACCGATCTGCTGATCACACACGGACCGGTTGCAGGCATACTCGATCGTACGGTGTATGGATTACCCGTAGGATGCGACGATCTTTTGGAGTGCGTGCAAGCGATCAAACCGCGGTTTCATATCTGCGGACATATTCACGAAGCGTATGGAACTGTGGATGCAGGCGGGACAAGATTCATGAATGCAAGTATTCTCAACGAGGATTATATTATTTGTAATCCTCCGATGATATTTGAAATTCCATAGGGCCAGGGGATGCAAGCGCAATAAGGTCTCCCTGGATCGTTTTCATACCGAAGACTAAATTACATTTTCATTTGCGTAAATTCAGAAGGGCACTCGTTTTTAGTGTTTCTCGCACGAGCTAAATGAAAAATTAGTTTTTTATCGCATCTTAGTCCCTCACTAAAAACCAACCTCTATGCCTTCTATTTACGAAGCCTATGCCATTTACGCAGAACAAACCATAAACGGTCTGGACACCGAAGAAATGAAAATCGGAATGCCGAACCGTGTATTCAACGTGGTGGAATCTTATTACGGCGATCCGGAGAAAGCTGTAATTCATATTCCCGAGAATTACAAAGGAGAGCGGATACGCCTGAAGCCCGGAACGTATCGCGTCAACGGTCTCTCGTTCCTTACCATGTTGTCGGCCGGAGTACCTCCTGTGCCGCCCGTGCCAACCGCATTGCTGGATGATGTGTATCCGGGATACTGCATCCTGTTTGATGCAAACAATCCGCCGTTAGGTTTAGACGATATGAAGGGTGTACTGTGCGTAGGCACAATGGGCACAGCATACGATGGCACTCCAAGTATTTTTGATTGTGTGGTGGAAGTAAAAGACAAACCAATGGAGATTTCACTCGGCCACCAGTGCAGTTACAATGAACACGGCACGTATGATCCGCGTCCGAGAGTATATCTGCGTATTGGCGGTTCCGACTATCACGTGTGCGCGCGCATTGCTATTTTTAAAATTGCGTAAAGCCATATTGATTGAAAAATAAATCGCACTGAAACCCGTTCCCATCTCAGTGCGATTGTAGTGGTCAAAATTAACCGCTGAGACGCTGAGAAAATTTGAAAATTACCGAGAGAGCAAAGAACGGAGAGTAATCGCTGCGCGATTTATTACATGCTCTCTGCGCCTCCGCGGTAAAATTTAATTATTCCCATCTCACAGCAATCAAATCAAACATGTTGGACAGGCAAGATTCGAACTTGCACGTTTAGCACATGGCAACAGATTTACAGTCTGTCTCCTTCACCGGTTTGGATACTGCCCAATTTCAGTGATCAGTTGCAGTTGCAGCAGCAGTAACGTGTCGAACAACCAGATCGACTGTACTGCAACTGCCGCTGCACACTGAACTGTACCCTCTGTCAGATTCGAACTGACACTAACTTGTTCCTAAGACAAGCGCCTCTCCCGTTGGGCTAAGAGGGTAAATTATTTTTTCAGGCGCAATACATTTCCCGTTCCTCTTCTTCCGTTTTTGCCGGATGAAAAAGATGCAAAACAAAAAGCCTCCTGACGTGAATCAGGAGGCTTTGCGCGTGTATACTGTTACAGTTTACTCAATACAATTCCCCCTGTCATTCACCAGTGAATAACTTGATAACGAGAGGAGATAATATTGATTAACTGTTTTCATTCTGGTGCAAAGGTGAAACAAATTTTGTTTGATTACGACAAAAACAAAAAAATATTTTTTCGTGCTGCCGCATATCTTCATCAATGTGTGTCTACAGACAAGAAAGAAAATCCACAGTTGCATTGAGACACATTTCGCTTTTGAAACAAAATGAAGTAAAAACGAAATGGCACGATATTTCCGGATTGCTTAACCGGTTCACATCAAAAACACCACGATCATGATACACTATGGCCTTCTTCTCCTCGCCGCAATCGGCACCACAAAACTGACCGTGCAAAGTACAGCGTTCGCACAGAATGGTTTTATTCCGGCGAAGTACACCTGCATGGGTGAAAACATTAGCCCGGAAATTTCCATTACCGGTATTCCTGAAGGAACAAAAAGT
>DATHKF010000491.1:0-3571 GCA_035489505.1 Bacteroidia bacterium
TCCGTGCGAACCACGGGTTCGTTGACAAATACATGGGCGATGGCATTATGGCGCTCTTTGAAAAACCAGCGAATGGTCGAGCGCGACCAATGCAGTGAATGCTGCCGTGCAGATGCATGACGCCCTCGATGTGTTTAATGATTCACGGAAATCCGCAGGAAAAATCGCGCTTGAAATGGGAATCGGTTTGCACACCGGGCCGGTCATCATTGGTACACTCGGCGGTTCGGAACGCATGGATTCAACGGCTATCGGTGATGCAGTAAACCTCACAGCACGCATTGAAGGCATGACGAAAATGTACGGAACGCCTGTACTCATCAGCGAGTTTGCGCTTCATTCGCTGGACGATCAATCGCAATTCCGTGTGCGTTACATCGATGATGTTATTGCCAAAGGAAAACACGAACCCGTGCAGATCTGGCAGGTGATCGGGAAAACCGCTTCCACTATTTCCAAAAATTATTCCGCTATGCTGGCTGCCTATGCAGAAGGAATTGACTTGTATAAAGCGCGGAAAATTGCCGGAGCCAAAGAGAAATTTGAACATTGTCTTTCGCTTGTTCCTGCCGATAAAGTTTCCGGAATTTACCTGGAGCGGTGCACGAAATATCTTGTCTCAGGAGGAGATGTGGCGGGCGCGATCAAGCTGGAGGAAAAATAGTGATGGCCGCAGAGGCGCGAAGACGCAAAGAAAAAGCGCAGAGGTTTTGATCCCTGCGCTTTCCTTTTGTAAATATAGCTTTGCGTTTTCCTTTGCGTCTTCGCGTCTCTGCGGCTATTGCCCGGTAATAAAAAACGCTATCCTCGAATTCGTCACACTCACCGGGTTCACCACCATCACAGGGATCTGCGCTTCATTGGTGATCGTTTCGCGCTCAGCAGTTCCGCTCAGCAATTCGTGTACACCGCGCTCCTGTGAATTCACCACAGCAATCAGGTCGGCATCCGAACTTTTTGCAAAATCAAGCAGCTGTTTTACAAAATGTCCTTTCTCGGTGGCAGTCTGCATATCAAAATCGATCTTCTTTTTCTGAAGTTCGGTGCGTGCGTAAGATGTGTTCCGGTCTATCGCCTTTTTGATGAACTCATCGGTTTCCAGTTGCGAAAAAATATGAACTTTTGAACCAAAATATTCGGCCATTTTGATCGTCAGGTCAAGTTTGTGTTTCGATTCCTTACTCAGGTCCATCGGAAGCACAATATTTTTATAACCGCCGTTACGGATTTTACGTTCCTGGACCACCACAAACGGTACGTTGGAATTCGTAAATACTTTCACCGCGTAACTTCCGGTGATGTGCTGCATTCCCTTCACGCCGTGCGTGCCCATAAAAATGAGCTTGGCACCGAGTGTTTCAGCCACACCGCCGATATCATCAAAAATATTTCCTTCTTTAATTACGGCTTCAACGGGAACACCGGTCGACGCGGTAGCTTTTTTGGCAATTTCATCAATCTTCACCTGCGCTTGTTTGCGGTCGCCTTCTTTGGCGATCACATGAAGCAGGGTAACGTGGCCGTTTACTGTTTTTGCAACAGATAAGGCATGATCAAGGGCGCAGTCGGCCACAGGAGTAAAATCCGTCGGAACGAGGAAGTGATTATTCAGAGTTGACATAGGTGAAAATTGGCGTGATAATGATACGGAAAAAAACTTTTCCCTCTGCAATGCCTCGTTTTGAGGTAGTGTCTCAGTTTGAGCATTTGATATTTGACACGGCGACACGGCGCTAAAAGAAGCGCAAAACCCGTCCTAAGCCCGGGCGCTCACGGCGAGACGAAACGAGATTTCCGCCCAGCGAAAATCTTTCACTCCATAATGAAGTTATGGTTGGTCGAAGTACAACACAATCGCTTTAGCAATTGTGTTACCGTTATCCCGCCGTGAGCGCCCGGGCTTAGAATAAGAAATGCCGTAAAAATGCACCGTGTCGCCGTGTCAAAAAGTAAAGCGAGACATTACCCCCTTTTTAGCCGCATGGCCACATAGAAGAGGGCAAAGGTTCGAATGATATGATTCTTGTGAACCTTTGTTAAACGATATGCCTATGTGGCTCAAAATAGCACCTTATGAAATCCGGAATCATCACATCATCGTAAATCTCCCAAATTGATTTGCCTGCTGGAATAAATGCCTCTAAATCCGTGAAATCAAGTAACTTTACACTGGATTTTTGGATGAATTCACAAGGATCCGATCGCCACTAAAATTATGTATATCCTCCTTTTTTTTCTTGCACACTGGTTCCTGTCGTTATTTGCACAAACTTTTTTCCTGCACCGGTACGCCTCGCATAAAATGTTTGCGATGAATCCGTTCTGGGAAAAATTCTTCTACTTTTTCACCTTCATCACACAGGGTTCCTCGTTTCTCAATCCACGCGCCTACGCCATCATGCACCGCATGCATCACGCGTACAGCGACACAGAAAAAGATCCGCATTCCCCGCACTTCTTCAGGGATGTCTGGCACATGACGATGAAGACCAAAGACATTTATCTCAACTATGCGAAGCATGGTGCGCAGCCCGAAAAAGCTTTCCAGGGAAATTATCCCGAGTGGAAATGGCTCGATAAAATTTCGGACATGTGGTTTGTTCGTGTAGCGTTTGGCGTTTTGTACTTCCTGTTTTATCTCAAGTTTGCACCATACTGGTGGTGCTTTGCACTTCTGCCGATTCACTTTTTCATGGGACCGGTACAAGGCGCAATCGTAAACTGGTGTGGACACAAGTACGGCTACAGCCCGTTCGAGAATGCAGACCACAGCAAGAACACAGTACCGCTCGATTTCTTCCTGATGGGAGAACTCATGCAGAATAATCACCACAAGAGTCCCAACAGTCCGAATTTCGGAAAACGTTGGTTTGAGTTTGATCCAACATACCCAATCATCATTGCCATGAAATGGGTGGGGATTATCAAGTTCCGCAAGCTAAACGCCTAACGACCTTTTTACTTCAAACGCATGAGCCCGTACCTCTCTCTCCCGCTGATTTCCTTCGCTGCAGTTTCATTCATCATGATCATTATTTTCATCTGGGCGAAGATGATTAAGAACAATGGCATCGTAGACATTTTCTGGGCGTTTAACTTTCTTGTCATCGCAGTAATCATCTGGTTTCTCGCGGAAGGAAATCCCGAACGGAAAATGCTCGTTTGCGGACTGGCTGCACTCTGGAGTTTACGCCTGGGCATTTACCTGCTGATCCGCGTAGGTTCGCATCTCGATGAAGAGGAAGGCCGTTACAAAGCGTTGCGTGAACGATGGAGCGATACGGTATTCTTTTTCTTCTTTCAGAGCCAGGCTTTCTCCAACGTGATGCTCGCTATTCCGTTTTTCCTCATGGCGCTGAATCCGGCACCGGAAATTCACATCGTGGAATACATTGGAGCGGGAATGTGGTTCCTGTCGATTATCGGTGAAGGAGTGTCTGACTGGCAACTGAAAAATTTCAAAAAGAATCCGGCGAACAAAGGAAAAGTCTGCCAGGACGGATTGTGGAACTACTCGCGTCACCCGAATTATTTTTTCCAGCTCATGATCTGGATATCCGTATTGGTGATG
>DATHKF010000492.1:0-12082 GCA_035489505.1 Bacteroidia bacterium
CGAAAGTTTGCAATCAATATTGTTAAACGAGATAAAACTCCCCGGCGAAGTCTGATCCTTAAACGAAAAATGGCTGGATGGGATGATAAATACCTGATTCGCTTACTAAAACTGGCCGCAATTTAAATGCGTGTTGCCCTGCATCCTTGGTAGTGGGTCAGTTTGAAATGGAAAACGGTTGAAACCGTTTGGCGAATCTGCCGGGTTCATTGCCGGGGGCTTAAGCCCAGGCAATGAACAGCGATTGATCATCCAACCGCTTAAGCGGTTTTCATGAACTCCTCGTAACCCAACTGGCCCACTTCCGCAGCGCTGTTTTCCCAGCGACGTTGAAGCTTTTTCGCTACATTTGCACCACAAAATTTACCTATGAGTCAGCACCTTTCCGAACAGGAAATTATTCGTCGTCAAAAGCTCGATCAGCTTCGCCAGCTTGGAATTGAACCGTATCCCGCAGCAGAATTTACTGTGAACGTAACTGCAAAGGATATCAGGGAAAACTACGAGCGCGATAAAACGAGTTATAAGGCGGTGACTATTGCCGGCCGTTTGATGGGCGTGCGCGTCATGGGCAAAGCATCTTTTGCAGAACTCCAGGATTCAACAGGCCGCATCCAATTGTACGTGAACCGCGATGAAATTTGTCCGGGCGAAAATAAAGACCTCTACAATTCGGTTTTCAAAAAACTGCTCGACATCGGCGATTTTATCGGTGTGGAAGGATACGTGTTCACTACGCAGGTAGGAGAAATTTCTATTCACGTTACAGGGCTGCAGTTATTGGCCAAATCACTTCGCCCGCTTCCGATCGTGAAAGTGGATGATGAAGGAAAAGCACACGATGAAGTAACTGATCTCGAATTCCGCTACCGTCAGCGTTATGCCGACCTCGTTGTAAATCCTGCAGTGAAAGATACGTTTGTGAAACGCACGAAGATGATCAACTCCATCCGTGAATCACTGAACAATCTTGGCTTGCTGGAAGTCGACACACCGGTTCTGCAATCGATTCCCGGTGGAGCAGCAGCGCGCCCGTTCACTACGCACCACAATGCGCTGGATGTTCCGTTTTACCTGCGCATCGCAAACGAATTGTACCTGAAGCGCCTCATCGTTGGCGGATTCGATGGCGTGTATGAATTTTCCCGCAACTTCCGCAACGAAGGAATGGACCGCACACACAATCCCGAATTCACCGTGCTCGAATTTTACGTGGCATACAAGGATTATGAGTGGATGATGAAAACGTGCGAAACGATGCTGGAAAAAGTTGCACTCGCATTGCACGACACAACCGAAGTAACCGTAGGCGAACAGAAAATCAATTTTGTTACGCCATTCAAGCGCGTGACGTTATTTGACGCGATCAAAGAACATACGGGCGTTGACGTGACCAACATGAGCGAGGATGAACTGCGTGCGACTTGCCAGTCGATGCACGTGCCTTGCGATAAAACCATGGGCCGCGGAAAACTCATCGACCAGTTATTCGGTGAGAAATGTGAAGGAAAATACATTCAACCGACATTCATCACCGATTACCCGGTGGAGATGAGTCCGCTCACCAAAAAACACCGCAGCAAGCCCGGTCTTGTCGAGCGTTTCGAATTGATGATTAACGGAAAAGAAATTGCCAACGCATACACGGAGTTGAACGACCCGATCGATCAGCGTGAACGTTTCGAAGACCAGGTAAAACTCATGGAGCGCGGCGATGATGAAGCCATGTTCATCGATCACGATTTTCTCCGTGCACTCGAATACGGAATGCCACCAACAGCTGGAATCGGAATCGGAATAGATCGCTTAGCGATGCTGATGACGAACAATGTTTCGATCCAGGATGTGTTGTTCTTCCCGCAAATGCGTCCCGAAAAGCAGTAATTAAAATTTACCGCGGAGGCGCAGAGGCGCGGAGTGGTTAATTTTAAGGCAGCAGTGGTCGCGGAGATGCTCAGCGACCATTGCAAGCTATTAATAAAACGTTCAGTATAAATTTCTCCGCGTCTCCGCGCCTCTGCGGTGAAATTTAAACACGGATTCCGATTACGCACACATCATCCACCTGCTCGTACCCTTCTTTCCACCTCAAAAATTCACGGACGACCATTTCCTGCTGCGTTTTCATTGGTGAATGCGCGTGCTGGACAAGAAGTGTTTGAAGGCTCGATGTTTTAAATTTCTTTCCCTGTTCACCACCAAACTGGTCGGCATAACCGTCGGTGAAGAGAAAAAGCACATCGTCTTTCTGTATGCTTAAAGTTTGTGTCGTAAACGGAGTTGGATCATCGCTCAGTCCAACCGGTTGTTTATCGCCGCGGATGACTTCCATGGTTCCGTTGCGTGCAATCCACAACGCGCGGTTCGCACCCGACCAGGTATGCGTATTTCCTTCAACCGCCAGCAGCGAAATATCCATTCCGTCCTGCACTTCGCTTTCGCTGGAAGCAAATGTTTCGAGCACAAGGCCGCGCACTTTGTCAAGAATTTTTCCCGGCTCGGTAAGCTGAAATTCTTTCACCGCCCTGTTGAGTGCATTCGAACAGATCACGCTTACCATGGCGCCCGGAACACCGTGCCCGGTGCAATCTGCAGCAGCAATGAAACGATGCGTCGCGGTTTCAGCGAACCAGTAAAAATCCCCGGCAACAATATCTTTCGGAATGTACACGACAAAACTTTCCGGGAAACTTTTCGCGATTACCGGCAAAGGTGCGAGTATGGCTTCCTGCAAACGCCGCGCATAGGAAATGGAATCCATCACTTCTTTGTTCTTCTCCTCCACGATTCCCTTTTGTTTTTCCACTTCATTTTTTTGCTCGGAGATTTCAATGTTCGCACGCCGTTTCGTGCGGAATGCACGATAGGCCACAACGAGCAGGATGCATAGAAGCACACCTCCGCCCACTGCGCTCCAGATAATGGCACGCTGACGGGTAATCTGTTGCGCCTGCCGCGACTTATCTGCCTCGAGTGCAGCTTCGGTCTTGGCCTGTTCTGCTTCGAGTCTCGCTTCCCTGGCATCGTATTCAACAGCGGCGAGCTTGCGCACCTGGTCGTTTCCGGAAATACTGTCCTGCACACGACGCCACAACACATGCATCTGGTACGCATTTTTGTAATCGCCCTGTTCGCTGTATACTTCATGCAGAAACTGGCTGGATGCAGATACGATCCACAACAGATCATATTCACGTGCAAGGGTAATCGACAAATTAACATGCTCAATCGCTTTCGCGGTATTGCCTTTCATGTACCAGGCTTTACCGATAATGCGGTGTGCATCTGCAAGCTCATTGCCATCTTCTATTTCTTCGGCGATGGCAATTACCCGTTGAGAAATGGCGAGTGCCGAATCCGGAAGATTTTTTTCCAGCATCATTTCCGCACGGCTCATGTAGTTTACCGAAAGCCGCATGCGGTTGTTCAGCGCTTCGCAAATGACAATAGCTTCGCGAAAACAGGAATCGGCAGCAACGAGATCGTGTTTGGCGCGATAAATTTCGCCCATCGTACTCAGAATGCCGTGCTGTGAACCGCGATCTTTGATCTCAATGGCCAGCGCAAGACAACGCTTCGAAGTTTCCAGTGCCTTGTCTGTTTCGCCCATCGACAACTGAACATCGCTCATGGATGAATAGGCGATAGCCATTCGTCTGCGGTCATTCGCTTTGGTTGCGGCGTCAATGGCCTGGTTGTAATACGCAATGGCTTGCGGGAGATCGCCGGTCATGCGTGCAACATCTCCTTTGTTGCTCAGGATAAAACCCATGCGCACGTAATCGCGCATCGGAAACGCAATCGCGTAAGCACTGTCGAAAAATATCTGTGCCGAATCGAATTGCGTTTCAACCCGTTTCATTTCACCGAGGTTCGTCAGGATAAAACTCTTGCGCAGCGGATCGTGACCTCTCTGTGCATTGGTAATGGCTTGCGCATAATACGTGCGCGCCGTGTCGCTGATATCCTGTATGCGATAAATGTCACCGATGAATGCCTGTGCATGACAGGCGCGCGAATAATCTTTCGCTTTCAGCGCAACAGCAATTGCTGTATCGCAGGTAGCCACGCAATTTTCGAAATCATACGTGAGCCGGTAATAATCGCCCATCCAGCAAAGTGCCTGCGCTTCGAGTGAATCGTTCCCGGCTTCATGCGCGAGCCGGCGGCTTTCTGTAAAATATCCAAACGCGCTGTCATACAATTGCCGTTTGAAAAGAGCGATTCCTTTTTTACAGGTGGCGTCGATGATTCCGCGCTTGAAATTCATTTTGCGGTTCAGCTCGTAGGCTTCATCCGCCACTTTGGCCATTGTGGTTGCTGCAAGATATTCGCTCATGCGCGACAAGCGCCACAGGGCTTCTTCATCGTTGGTACTGGCCAACACTTCACGACGAAGAGAATCTGCGTAATAGTGAATAGGAACGGTATCGTGAAGAAGGCTATCCGTGAACGGCGTCCATTTTAAGGTTACGCCCGAAGGGTCTCCGCAACCGGTGAGGAGCGTTGCGATGACACTAAAACTGCACATGATCCAACGTAGTAACCGCATGGAGCAAATGTACAAAATCGGACGTGGCAAATGGGAACGCGGATGTGGTAGGAGGTAGGTTTGTCATTCATGGCGGAGAGCAATCCACAATTTTACCACCAAGGGCACCAAGCACACCACGCGTCTTAAAGCATTTTCTTGGTGTACTTGGTGACCTTGGTGGTTGAAAAATACAGCGATCACCGTGGCTGCCTACTGATCCGTTAAATCCCTCTCTGCTGCCGCGTAAGTCATGCTTCGGCAGGCGGGCGCGTCCTATTTGCGTAACGCGATCGACAACGATATCGCATCCTTCACTATATTTACGCACTCCTCCATGAAACAAGCCACACTTCAACGCGATTATAAATTCCTGTTCTATCTCGGTGGAATTACGCTGGCTGGTTTTTTGCTTCGTCTCAATCATCTTGGAGAATCCATCACGGCCGATGAAGTAAGCGCGCTGCTGCGCCTGCAATTCGGTTCATTGGGCGAAATGATTGAAGGCGGTGTTCGTCCCGACGGGCATCCTGCATTTACACAAGTGCTTTTGTGGTTCTGGATCAAAGTGTTCGGGAATTCGGAATGCGCAGTTCGTCTTCCGTTTGTACTGATGGGTACAGCTTCCATCTGGCTGGCCGGAATTGCAACCCGAAGATGGTTTGGCACCGGTGCTGCGCTGGCGGTTGCGGCTTCACTGGCCTTGCTGCAATTCACGATCATGTATTCGCAACTCGCGCGTCCATACGCACCGGGATTATTTTTCACGATGTTGGCCGCGTATTTTATTTCACGCTTTTCGGAAAGTGAAAAAGTAAAAGCCGTTCACGTAGCTGGGTTTGCAATTGCTGCGGCGGGCGCAGCCTACTCGCATTATTTCAGTTTGCTCACCACACTTTTGCTGGCTGTTGGCGGATTGTTTCTTGTCGCAAAAATCAACCGCATCAAATACTTCATCGCGTGCGTGATCGGCGTGGTACTGTTCCTTCCGCATTGGGGAATCACCCTGTCGCAATTGAAAATTGGCGGAGTCGGCGGACCCGGCGGATGGCTTGGGCCACCCACACCGGCATTTTTCAAAGAGCATTTGTTTTTCATTTTCAATGCATCACGCGGACTCACGTTGGTAGTCCTGTTCATCGCGTTGATTTGTCTTGTGTTTAACAAACGACGGCTGGACAAAAAACAAATCGTCGTTTTCGCCGTGTGGCTGATCCCTTTGCTCACGGGATATTTTTATTCAATCTACGTGAACCCGCTTTTGCAGCACTCGGTGTTGCTCTTCAGCTTTCCGTTTCTGCTCATGTTTATTTTCTCCTGGTTTCCCAGTGATGAAAATTCGAAAGCGCCGTATTTCTTCGCAAACATGCTGATCGCGGTCATGGCGTGGTACATCACCATTCACAAACCATTTCGCCTGACTGATCACTTCGGACGGCTGCAGGAAATCATTGCAACGTGTGACGAAACTGAACAACGTTACGGAGCGGGAGCAACGGACGCCGTGTTCAATGTGGATGATCCGTACTTTCTGCGGTATTATCTCGACAGGAAAAATACCCTGGACAACCGCGTGACATTCCTTGTTCACGATGACGCAAGAAATGAAATGGCCCAGCTTCGCTACCGGGTCATGCATGCGCAGGGAAACTATTTCGTTTATGGATGGAGCACGCGCGAATCGTCACCGTCGGCGCTGGATATTATTGCACAGGAATATCCGTGCCTCATTGAAAAACACGAATGGTTTAATTCGGCTGTGTACGTTTTTGCACGCAGCCGCGTAGTCGCCGAAGAATGCCAGTATCATTCTAAGATGTTGTTCTATTCTCCGATGGATATTCAACCGGGATCGGCTACACCACCAGTGTGGAAATCATCGTGCGGTATTTCCGGAGACACCTTGACACTCGATAGCGCTTGCCAGTATGGCCCTATGCTGCGCGTGCGTGTGGGTGACATCCTGACTAATCCCGACAATGAAATTGTGTTACGCGCATCCATCTTCACTCCAAAGCTGCGCACGAACTGTGTGATGGTGGTGGAGTACATCCGCGACGGCAAGAGCCTGTTGTGGACAGGAATGAATACCAAATCACAACTGGACACAAACCGTGTGGGATGGCAGATCGCTTACTTCGGTCAGCGGCCTCCGATTCCGCTGATGAAGTCCGACAGCATACACGCTTATCTCTACACGCCGGAACTGCAGGAGGTACATGTGCGCAGTCTCGCGTTCATGACGCGTGTGGGTCACCTGGGAATTTACGGTGCACGCCCTGATTTCGAATAAACCCGTACTTTCGTACAGCATGAAAAAGAAGATCGCAGTCATTGGTGGTGGAAGCTGGGCAACGGCTATCGTGAAGATGCTCTGCAACGGTTTGTCGGAAGGCGAAAAAATTTCGTGGTGGATCCGAAGTGCTGAACAATCGGAATACATTCAGAAGTTCCGGCACAATCCTCGTTACCTGAGCGCGGTTGAATTTGATGTGCACAAACTTCAGCTGAGCAACAACGTCCGGGAGGTGATTGCTGCGAACGATGTGCTCATCATGGCTGTGCCTTCAGCGTTTCTTGCAGAATCGCTTTCGGGCCTGACTGCAGACGAATTCAAAAACAAAATTGTTTTTTCAGCGATCAAAGGAATTATTCCCGGACCGAATTTAATTGTCGGTGAATATTTCAACCAGCATTACGGTGTGCCGTACAGTCACATCGGCGTAATTACAGGCCCTTGTCACGCGGAAGAAGTTGCACTCGAAAAGCTTTCGTATCTCACCGTTGCTTCGCAGACTACAGAATTCGCGCAGGATGTTGCCGACCGTCTCGCTTGTCGGTTTATCCGCGTTGCCGTTTCGGATGATATCTACGGAACAGAATTTTCAGCGGTGCTGAAAAACGTTGTGGCTATTGCCAGTGGAATCTGTCACGGGCTTGGTTACGGCGATAATTTCCAGGCGGTGCTTATTTCAAATGCGATCCAGGAAATTTCCAGGTTTGTCGACGTGGTTCATCCCATTAACCGCGACATCAAAAGCTCGGCATATCTCGGCGATTTGCTCGTAACGGCATACTCGCAGTTCAGTCGTAACCGGATGTTCGGCGCAATGATCGGCAAAGGCTATTCCGTAAAAATGGCACAGCTCGAAATGAACATGATCGCAGAAGGATATTATGCGGTGAAGTGCATTTACGAGATCAACCAGAAATACAACGTCGATATGCCGATCACCAATTGTGTGTATCACATCCTGTACGAGAAAATTTCTCCGGCGATCGAAGTGAAAATTCTCACGGAAAAACTTTCATAAAATTTTCAGCAACGGAATGTTCAGAGACGCCTATACCAAGTGGACGACCTTGTTCTTTTTTGCGATGGCTGTTTTCGCCATTGTATTTGCCAAAGAACGTTTCCAGGCCGATGGCGCGCATTACCTGCTGCACGTTGTACAGTCTGAAGATTTTCGCATTGAACACCAGCGGTACATACTCGTTTTTTCACAGGCGCTTGCGTGGATTGGCGTGCAGTTCGGTGCGCCACTGAATCTCGTATTCATTCTCAACTCGCTCAACGCGGTGCTTTGGTTTTACGTGTTGTTTCAATACGCCGTGCATTACCTCAAGGACCGTCACGCAGGAATTGCGATCATTCTGACGAGCGTGCTGGGTGTGCTGCACATCCAGTTTGTGCCTATGTACGAGATCTATTACGGCATCCCGCTGGTGATTCTCGTGTACGCTCATCTGCGCAACAATAAAGTGAGCACAGTCGCAGAGATGATCTTGTTTCTCGGAATTTTGGTGACCGCACTTTTCGCACACCCTTTGCTGCCGATTCCATTGGTGTTTGCTTTCATTTATCACGCCATTGAAACCCGGAAGCTGAACTGGAAAATGCTGATCCCCGTGGCACTCGTTTTCGCGGGATGGTACATCGCCAAAAAACTAATGCTCACCGAATACGAAGCAGGAAAAGTTTCACTGCTCAGCGCGGAGTGGAACACCTCTCCCGATCATTTGCTTCAGCCAGCGTATTACCGGGGACTCGCGAAATTTTTTCTCACCTGGTACACCGTTCCGGTTCTACTTCTCACGTGGACGATTGTATTCTTTCTGCTCCGGAAAATGCGGTGGCAGCTTTTTACCACGATCGCGTTTTTCGCGGGGCATATTCTCATCGTAAACTACACGCACGACAATTACCCGGAACTCACTCCGTATTTCGAGCGCATGTATCTTCCGCTGATCCCGATCGTGCTGATCCCATTCCTGTTCACGCTCTGTCGCGAACTGCAGTTCAGTCACTCATTCATCATGATTACGTTGTTGCTTGTTGTTGCCTGGCGCATCGGACGGTTCACAGACGTGGGTATGGATTACAAACAACGCACGGAACAGACGACTCAACTCATTCATTTTGCACAACAGCAAAAAGGAAGCAAGTTCCAGATGGACGTGAACGACAGCTTCACCTGTTTTAAATGGGCCGACTGGTCGTTCCCGATGGAAACGTTGCTGCGTTCAACAGCGGAAAATCCATTGCGCCGGATCACGATTGTAACGGATGAAGATTTGCGCGAGAATGGAAACCGGGAAAAACTGGACGATGATGAATTCCTTTTTCGCCGCTGGGAAATCATGAAGGACCGTGATCTGAATCCGCGTTACTTCACTTTGATGCCGGGGAAATACGTGGTGCTCGCACCTTTCTGTAAATAAAAGAGGGTTCCGCGATTGATGCTGCCTGATCGTACACGGAATACACAGAAATCACAGAATTTCACGGAAAAAATTACAGACTTAATTCTGTGGAGTTCCGCGCATTCTGTGTTTTCCGTGTACCATTTTATCCTAAATCGCGAAGCGATTGGAATAAAAGAAGAAGCCTCAAACCGTTTAAGGCTTGAGGCTTCTTCTTTTGAATTCAATCAGATTTTATTCCTTAACGAAGCGCGATACCGAAACTCCGGAAGCATTCGTCACGCGGAGAACATACATTCCTTCCGCGAGACCGCTTACATTGATCAGGAGTTTCTGACCCGACTGTTGTTCGGTCAGTACAGCTTTCCCGGTGATATCAAATACTTCTACCGTTGAATTGGCTGAAGCATTGAGATTGATCACGAGTACATCGTTCGCCGGGTTCGGGTAGACTTCCGAAACACCAGCCGAATTGTTTTCCAGGCCGGTGATCATGATCACAACCGTGTGGCATACAGAATCAACAACTCCGCAGGTGTCTGTTGTGGTCAAACATACAGTGTATACACCGCCTGTAGCGTAAGAATGTGGCGGTGGATTTTGAACGTTGGCAAAATTTCCGTCGCCGTAATCCCACAACCAGGTTGTGATTCCTGTACCGGTTGACATATCCGTTACGTACACTGAATCTTCGTGCGTGCTGTCTCCAAACGCAGCAACGTTCACGTCGCAAACCGTTACAGCCTGGCAAGTGGTGTCTGAGTTTCCGCAGCTGTTTGAAACGATCAGGCAAACGGTATACGTTCCTGCTGATGCGTACGTGTGTGTTGGACTTTGTGTGGTGCTTGTATTCGAATCACCGAAATCCCATGACCAGTCGTCAATAGCTCCTGTCGACAAGTCGCTGAAGTTTGCAGTGAGTACTCCGCCGGTCTGCGAGAATCCTGCAGAGTTCACGTCACACACAGAAACGGTCTGGCAGATCGTGTCCGCCTGGCTGCATGCATTCATCACGATCAGGCATACGTTGTATGTTCCGCCCGATGCATAGGTGTGTGAAGGATTCTGTGAAGTGCTTGTGTTCGAATCACCGAAATCCCATGACCACGACGTTGCACCGCCCGTTGATACATCCGTAAAGTTGGCAGTAAGCAGCGATGTTGAAGAGGTGTATCCTGCAGTTGGCAAAGCACAAACAGTGATTGTGTCACAAGTCTGTGATGATCCGCACTGAGACGTTGCTGTGAGGCAAACGGTGTACGTACCCGGAGCGGCATACGTGTGTGTTGGTGGATTCTGCAAAGTGGATGTAGACAAATCGCCGAAATCCCAGAGCCACGAAGTTGCCAAACCGGTTGTTGTGTTTGTAACACTCACGTCGAGCAGGTTTGTAGCCAACGTCATTCCGGATGTCGGAGTTCCCTGGTAACCGTTAATGGCCGCGCGGATGCAAAGATCCTGCTGTTCATTCGAACGGTACGTTGACCAGGCATTGTCGAGGATTTCATAATTGTGGTGTGAACGCGGGCCGTTAGTTTCCGTTCCAAGGAAAATGTTTGTTCCTCCCTGGAGCCACACTACGTAAAATCCACCGCTGTTGAGTGTAACAGTTGGTGTTACGGTTACCGTATTCCAGTTACCGGAAACTACGGAAGCAGCAGGAACTGTTGTTGTGAAAAGCAAAGTCCCCGGACCACCGTTCGGGCCGTCATCATCATACACCTGTGAAATGTACCCGTTGCCGACGTTGGAGGAAATATAGTACTGCACTGACGCCACCGTGTAAGGATAAACCGGCGGTTCGAAATATACCGCTGCGCCATCATCGTTGGCCCCGCCATTCCAGTTCAATGATCCGTTTGGAGTAATCGTTGTGTTGTACGATAATACCATGTTCGGAACACAGGGATCTACAACCTCAAGCTCAGTTTCGTTCATATTATTCACGGAATTGATATCCTGCGAATTCGTAATAAACGACCGGTAAATGTATTGTCCCGTAACAGTCGGTGTCCACAACGGTGTGTAGGTAAACAGAGAGTCGTCACCGGCAGCGAGTGTTGGAATCGTTCCGGGAGCTGAAGTGTACACGAACGTGCTTGCAGAGTTGATGACATTGGCCTGCAGATCGATTGCAGTCGATACGTTTGTATTCCCTGCATTACGGATATTGGATTGAAGCTGGAACGCCGAATTGTTAAGAATAAATTTCGCGAGGTTCCCGTTATTCACGTTCCATTGCGGAAGCGGATCAACAATGCTTAACAACACTACAGCCGGGTAATCGAAACGGATCACGTAATTAGCAGGCGGCATTGCATCGGTATGCACGGCAAGACCAATGCCACCGGTGCTGTTTTCAATACCCACGGTCATGTCATTACACGCGCCATTAGCGGTAAAGCCACCCAATGCACCGTATTGATACGTGATCGAACTATCGCTGTTGCACAGGATCACCTGGAAGGTGTTTGAGCCAGACCAACCCGGACCGCTGTTGACCCAGAACGGCACGTTGATGTAAGAAATAATGAACGAGTCGATGTTATTGGTCCAGTATCTCACTACGCCTGGATTTCCAGCGCCGGTGAAATTGAGATCGCCCATTAACGCAGGAAGAATATTTTCTCCGTTTCCGACAGTAGGAATGATCGGGAAGCAGGACGCAATGTTGCTTACGTTGTCGAAACTCATCCAACCGTTGGAACCTATTTTAAGCTGACTGTAATCGTTCCAGTAGTAGTGAAAATTGAATCCGAGTGAAGCCATACCAGCCGCTGAATTATCATCAGCAAGGCCTGTAACGGTTTGTACTCCTGGACGCGAAGTAATGTCAATCCAGTTGAA
>DATHKF010000493.1:0-3827 GCA_035489505.1 Bacteroidia bacterium
TTTTCCCGGCGATCATTAAAACATTTTTCTTCGGTTTTGCTATTGGAATTGTTGGTTGTTATAAAGGGTACAATTCTCCGAAGGGAACAGAAGGAGTGGGAATGTCGGCAAACTCTGCGGTTGTAATTGCATCCCTGATCGTATTCATCATCGATCTCGTTGCGGTGCAGGTTACCGGAATGCTTGGATTTAATTGACATGGAAGAACAGGAAGCACATACCGGCAATGACGCTGTAGTGACGATAGACAAACTAAATCTTTCGTTCGGCGACAACCATGTGCTCCGCGATTTTTCGATGGACCTGCACAATGGAGAAAACCTGGTGGTGATCGGAAAATCGGGTTCAGGAAAATCAGTACTGATCAAATGTATTGTACGATTGATCCAGCCTGACTCCGGGACGATCACCGTACTCGGAC
Source organism: Bacteroidia bacterium (assembly GCA_035489505.1). Classification (GTDB taxonomy): domain Bacteria; phylum Bacteroidota; class Bacteroidia; order Palsa-965; family Palsa-965. The sequence continues at coordinate 422 of DATHKF010000493.1, forward strand.
AGGATGTTACCACGCTCGACCGGCATGCACTCGACGTGTTGCGCCGGAAGATTGGTTTTCTTTTCCAGAGTGATGCTTTGTACGATTCGATGACCGTCCGGGAAAACCTGGAGTTTCCATTGCGTACCGATGCCGAACAGAAATCGACGGAAGAAAAACTGGAACTCGTGAAGGAAGCATTGAGCAATGTAGGTCTTGAAAAAACGATTGATCAGTACCCGGCGGAATTATCCGGCGGAATGAAGAAGCGGATTTCGCTGGCGAGAACACTGATCCTGAAACCGGAAATTATTTTGTACGACGAACCAACTACCGGGCTTGATTCGGTAACGGGCGCAGAGATCAGTGAACTGATGGTAGAAGTGCAGGAGAAATATAAAACGTCATCCATTATTATTTCACACGATCTGAATTGTGCTCGGATTACGTCGGACCGTGTAGCGGTGCTCATCGATGGAAAATGTCATGCAATAGCGCCATTCGAAGAACTGTCAAAATCGGATGATCCAAAAGTCAAACAGTTTTTTCACCAGTAGACATGAAAACAGCAGGAAACAATATTAAACTGGGAGCATTGGTGATAACCATCATTGTTGCACTGATGGCTGGTCTTTACCTGATCGGGGACAAGAAAAATCTTTTTGACGATACGTTTGTGGTGAAGACGCATTTCAAAGACGTGAACGGGCTGGCCCCGGGAAACAATGTGCGTTTTGCCGGAATTGATGTGGGCACGGTGGAAGACGTTGAAATCATTTCGGATACATCGGTGCTTGTGACTATGATCATCGAAAAAAAGTACCAGTCTTTTATCCGCACCAATGCTATTGCGATGTTAGGATCAGACGGCATGATGGGAAATAAACTCGTGAGCATTACGTCAAGCGGCAAACCGGGAACTCAGATCAAGGATGGCGAAGTCATTGTTGCCCTGAATGCCATCAGCATGGATGAGACCACGCGCACATTGAGCGCAACCAACCAGAACCTGAAAGAAATTACGGACGATCTGAAAAACATGACGAACAAACTTGACAGCAGCGCATTGTGGATGGTCATCCAGGATACTTCGATAGCGTTAAGCCTGAAAGCAACAACGTACGCCCTGAGCGAAAACATGGCTGCTATGCAGGAAAGCTTTCTCCTGAAGGGCTACTTCAACAGGAAAGAAAAAGACAAGGAAAAAGCGAAGGAAGAAAAGCAAGAGGAGAAGGACAGGAAGAAACGTGAGCGAAAAGACAAAGACTAACAGGAAGAAATTATGAAACCAGTTGCAAAGTGGAGTTCAATTATAGGCGTAACCATAGCGATGTTGTTGCTGCTTTATTATACCGGTGTGGTTAATTCAGCGGTTTCGTTTGGTGTAGCTATTGGAATTATTGCGGCTTCAGCAATACTCTTCGTCATGTTTACCAAAGCGCCCAAGGATTAACTTCCCAGGATGCGCGGCAATGCGAGCAGCGGAACATTGATGTTCTTCAGCACCTTTTGCGTTTTGGTGACCTGCAGCATCCGGTCGATGTAGTGGTTCCGGTGCGGAATGATAACGAGCAATTCTGCATCGTTGTTTTTGATCGCGGCCTGCACACCTTTTTCGAGACTGGTATTTTCGATCACCTGGATCATGTGCATGAGTTCTGCGTAACGGAATTCCAATGCCACAGCCGATGCATCTTTCAGCATTTTTTCTTTTGCTCCCGGATCACAGATCGCGGTGAGTATGAGTTGCGAATGGAACGTTCCGATAAATTCAAGCAGGAGACTGTCGTCATAATCATTCTTGCTTTTCGGATCCATCGCGAGAACTATTTCGTGATACGCCGTAAATCCGCAACCCAGCGGAACAGCGAGCACAGGAAAAAGTGCGGCGTGCATGAGATCATACACCAGTCCGCCAACAAGCCCACTGCCTGCCGCGGTTTCTTTGGAGCCGGTAACAATCAAACCTGCATGGTATTTTTTCGCGAGGCTGAGAATTTCATCGACGGGTAAACCGGCACGTTTTTCGGTGCGCACTTTTATTTTGTGCTGTCTTTTCAGATCCTCACCGGCGAGAATAAGTTTCGCGTTCAGCTCAAGGTCTTTATGTTTCGTAAGCGCCGGTTCATCCGGGTTGTACACGATGTGCACGAGGATGAGTTCGGTTTCAAGCGCAGCGGTAAGTTTGGCCGCATAGCGGATCGCGTTTTTACTTCCGGGAGAAAAATCGGTGCAGACGAGGATTGAATTCATGTGATCTGGTTGGTAGCGTAAAATACGGGAATTGGGTTTGAACTGGCAAGGAGGGGAGTAGGCAAGTAAGAGAGTAGGCAAGTAGGCAGGAAAAGAGTAGGCAAGTAGGCAGGAAAAGAGTAGGCAAGTAGGCCAGTAATGCAGTAGGCGGTCGTGCCGCTTCTGACGACTCCTACTGCCTACTTCTTCCTTGCCTACTCTTTTTCCTGCCTACTCTCTTCCTCCCTACTATTCCCTAATTTCACACAGTGAACACCGCCTCCCACACCGCCATCGTTAAATCCGAAGCCAAACGCCTTGGGTTTGATTACTGCGGCATTTCGAAAGCGGAATTCCTCGAAGAAGAAGCGCCACGCCTCGAAAACTGGCTGAAGCAGAAAATGCACGGGGAAATGAGCTACATGGAAAATCACTTCGACATGCGGCTTGATCCAACCAAACTTGTTCCCGGTGCGAAAAGTGTAATTTCTCTCTTGCTGAATTATTACACCGAAGAAAAACAAATCGATCCGCAGGCACCGAAGATCTCGCAGTACGCGTATGGTGAAGATTATCACCTCGTCATCAAACGAAAGCTGAAAGAATTGCTGGATACGCTCCAGGAAAAAATCGGGCGCAGCATTGGTGGAAGGGCGTTTGTTGACTCTGCGCCGGTGCTCGATAAAGCCTGGGCAAAAAAAAGCGGGCTGGGATGGATTGGCAAACACACCAATCTCATCAATAAAAATTCGGGGTCATTTTTTTTCATCGCCGAACTCATTCTCGATATTGAACTCCAGCCTGATTCGGCGACAGGAGATTTTTGCGGAACGTGTACGCGGTGTATCGACGCCTGTCCCACGGATGCCATTGTTTCTCCGTACGTGGTCGACGGCAGCAAATGCATTTCCTATTTCACGATTGAGCTGAAAGACGCTATTCCGGAAACCGAAAAAGGAAAATTCCAGAACTGGATGTTCGGCTGCGATATCTGCCAGGATGTTTGTCCATGGAACCGGTTTTCATCGCCTCACCGCGAACCTGCTTTTGCTGCAACGCCGGGACTTCTTTCCAAAACAAAAAAGGAATGGGAAGAGATCACAGAAGAAGTGTTCCGCGAATTGTTCCGGAGATCGGCAGTGAAGCGTACGAAGTTTGAAGGATTAAAACGGAATATCCGCTTTCTCAGGCCCGC
>DATHKF010000494.1:0-2242 GCA_035489505.1 Bacteroidia bacterium
CTGATGAACGAATCCTTCCGCAGTCCCGGGAGGATTTTTTTTAGCTTAGCCTTTCGTAAAATTCCTGATCATGAAAAAAATTGTCGTCCTGTTCTTCGTCGTGCTGACCACTATTGCTTCGGCGCAGGACAATCCCGGGAAAACAAGCTTCGTCGACGGGGCTGAGTACAACAATTACATCATTGATCAGCAGACGCTCATCGGAATGTATTTCGATGAATTTGGCAAAACGCTTGTCGACACCACGCTGACCAAAGATCAGATTCATACCAAACGCATGGAACTGGCCGGTAAAGTAAAGGTCTGCTCCAACAACATTCACAACATGCCGCCCTGGAAAGGTAATAGCAGCCTGAGGGATACGGCTATCATTCTTTTCGATTTTTATTGCAACGTGTTTGAGTTCCGTTATAAAAAACTGGTCAACTGTTATTTCGTGGAGCCATTTACCGAAGATGAATCTGCAGAAATAGACGGCATTGACATCAGCATACAGGAAGACGAGGATAGACTCTTAGACAACCTGATCCTCGCCCAGGAGAATTTTGCAAAGAAGTTCGGGTTTGTATTGAATCCTGAATAAAATTCAGGGAACAGTTACAGATAGTGCCCCGTTCTGTGAAGTCACGTGAACGGGAATAGCTCTCCGCTTCGCCTCTTCCTCCCATTTCGCAATCCACTTTGGTTTTACTTCTCCGGTAAGCACAATTTCTTTCGCTGTGATCATCCGAAGTTTTTCGATCATCCAGAAATTTTTTCCGTGAATCACCAGCACATCGCAGGAAACAGGATTGGGCGGAACATCAAACTTCCCGCCTATCCATATTCTCTGTTGCGGAGTGAAAATACAACCGCGGTAAAACGTTATCACGTTTTTCGTCAGCGAATCCGTGCGACCGGTTTCAATAATTTCCGGTTCACGAATGCCCATCCGTTCGTACATGGGAAAGACGTGGTAGTTCAGCAAATCGGGTTTCGACAATGTGGCAGAGTCCGTGAAAATGGTTACTGATTTTCCATCCTGCACGCCGATCGCCATTCCTTTATTGATGTGAAAAATGGTGATTTGCCGGGATGAAAAATTAGTGTGACGTCCTGCTGCGATACTCAGAAAGAGAACGAGCATAGCGGTCATCGTTCCGAAAATAATTTTTCGTTTTTTCATTTGCACAGCAACCAGCAAAAACAAAATTCCCAGGTAGAGAAGAAGAATTTCGAACCCGCTCCATGATGAAGTCTCGATGACTGCGGCCGGTACGTATTCCGTAAAACTTACGGAGGAATTCAACAGGCCAATGAGAAAACCAAAGACAATCGCGAACAGGCTTGCCGCCCACGTCCACCACGAGATGCAGAGCAGGAATAATCCGGCGTATAGGCAAATGGTCGACAACGGAATGACCACGAGGTTTGAGAGTAAAAACCATGTCGGGAATTGCTGAAAGAAATAAAGTCCGAGCGGAAAAGTAAAAATCTGCGCGGCCAGCGTTACGGAGATAAGGCTCCACACCGGCTTGATGAATCGCGATCGCGGTGTCCACCATTTTTCAATCAATGGTTGTACGAGAACAATTCCGGCAACGGCGCAATAGGAAAGAAGAAATCCGGCGTCCTTGAGCAACATGGGATTTCCCACGAGTAGAATGATGGCCGAAGCCGCAAGTGTATTCAGCAAATGACCTTTGCGGTTAATCATGTTACCGGTGATGATCACGGAAAGCATCATGACCGAACGCAAAACGGACGGAGACATTCCGGTCATGAATGCATAAAACCAGATCACGAAAAACTGGATGGCGAAACTGATCCATCGCGTTCTCTTTTTTTTCTCCAGCGGTGCGAGGAGTTTGAGCAACACCACGAACACCAGCGCCACGTGCATTCCCGAAACCGAAAGCACGTGCAGTGTACCTGATGCGGAATACGAAGCGAGTAATCCCGGATCGATATCGGATGATTGACCGAGCAGCAAGGCTTCGCTTACGGCGAGTTCCTGTCCGGTCAAACCGCAGGCAATCAAACGCGATTTGAAATACCGTCTCAAGGCAAGTGCTTGCGCTTTGATCCACGAACCTTCCGTGTGGCCGGTGTGTTTCCATTCGTCGCGCGCAAAACAAACAAAGTTGATGCCTTGTCCGCGCAACCACCCGGCGTAATCAAATTCTCCCGGATTCATCACGGGCGATGGAAATTTCAATCCGCTTTTCACAACGAGTTCGTCGCCGTACTGCATTTTTTCCGC
>DATHKF010000495.1:0-6760 GCA_035489505.1 Bacteroidia bacterium
CCAAGAATGTACGAGCCACCGAGAAAAGCCCAGCGTTGTGTTCCTTCTGGTTTGATCAATGTGTATTCCTGGTCACGGATGCCAAAACTGTTAATGTCAAACGCAACTCCGTGGTGCTTCACGTGCGCATTCGGATTGAACACCCGCATGAGAATATCACCGGTTGCGTGCGCACCGCCGTTTCCTGCACCCCATTCTAAATCGCCGAACAAACGGAATTGAGTTCCTGTGCGTGCAATGCCTCCAATGTCTACGAGTTGGTCGTAATAGCCCAGGTCAATCACTTCACGATCGGCTTCATTCACGCGGGTTTTTCCAATGTCGTCAGCCACGCGTGCGTATGTGGAATCAACGGAAACGTGGTCTGACCCGAATTTGAACAGGATCAGTCCGATGAAAATTGCATTGAACAAAACCGGCACAAGAATTCGCTCGTGCGTATACTTTTTGATCGGTGCAGGTTTGAAGAAATAGAGGTTCAAACCGGTGAGCACCACCATGACTGCGAGAAATCCTGCCGCCGTTACTATTTCGGACGCGTCCGCAACAGTAGCTTGTTTGACAATGAACAGCCACGATGAAAGTGAGTCGGCATTCCACACCGTCCACAACAAACTCGCGAAGACGAAAATTCCCGTGATCCGTAATCCGCCAAGCAGAATCGACGCAAGCGGACTGTATTTTTTGTTTTTTCCCAGCTTGCGGTATTGGTAAATTCCATCAGCGGTGATGAACACGCCCATGGTCATCCAGTAAATTCCATCGTTGGCCGACAGCGCAAAATGCCCCGACACCCAATAAAGTTGTTGCGAATGCATCATCCACGAACAAAAGAAGGCGAGTAATCCACCAATGACCATCGCAGGATATTGCCCGATTTTACGGATGCGGAAAAATATCGGGAAATAAAAAACCTTGATGATGAAATCGCGCCAGTAGTGATTGATCTTTCTCCACAGGTCTGAAAACCCCTTGGCAAAAAAGAAATTTTCAAAAAGCGGCGGCACGTAATAACCAAACAACGTCACCCAGCCTACGCAAATCATGAAAATGCCAACAACCTGTATGATCAGGAAATAGGAAATAAAACTGAACGCGAGAAAATCAGTCAGGTCACGTACATCCTGCGGCGCAATGGAACAGTAATAATACAACACGCGGTGAAGCATGAGAAACAAAACACCGGTTCCGATACGGATCAGTCCTTTTTTGTAAATCTCAATGGCCGGACGATTGTAATACGTTTCTGCAAAATTCCGGTAATCCACAATCGGAAAAAGAAGGAAGACGAGATTGGGCAGCAGGAAAAAATAATTCAATCGCAACACAAGCGGAACGTTTGTAAATCCCCTGCGCTCGTGGTAGAAATAACTGATCAAACGAAACATGAACAATGTAGCGATGTACGGCACAGCAATGATCGCGCGTGGTGCAAAGAACCAGCTGTTACGCAAAACAATCAGGCCAGCCGTGATGATCGCAATCAACACCAGGCGATAAACCAGTTTAATGCGGAGCATCGCACAGGCAAACAAACTTCCGGCTACAACAAGGATGCATCCGCCCGTCACAAAACCGAGCGACCATACACACGTCACGGCAAAAATTGCTGTGAGAAATACGGGCCGCCAGTTCTGCGGAATAAACGCATTGATCACAAAACACGGCAGCGAGATCAAAAGCAGGATTGGTAAACCCTGGCGTTCCTGGATTCCGTAGTACCACACAAACCCAACCAGTACACAGAGTTGCAGCACAAGACCTGCAAAAGCTTTGCGATCGGTTACCCGCAAATGGGCATGCTCACTAAGAGGGAAGGAGGTCGCTTTCAACGTTCTGGCAAACCGGATTGGAGATTCAATGGCGGCTGTGTGCTAAAATTAAATATTTTTAGGTGATATATGGGTGACGTGCGTTCGAAATACATTCCGATTGTTGCAATGATCTGGATCATGTTGCCTTACACGCTGATCAAACAGCGGTTGTTTTTTCGCTTGCGAAAATCTCCGAAAGATCTTCCTGATTTTATGTGCATCGGCACACAGAAAAGCGGAACGACCTGGTTGTACAGTCAACTGGAAGAACAGCCGGAAGTTTTCATGGCGAAACCCAAAGAGATACATTATTTCGATTGGTTCTTTTACCGCTCATTAAATTGGTACGCTACGCATTTTCGCGGGGGTGAAAAGCGTTTACGCGGTGAAGTAACTCCCGGGTACAGCATCATCGAAAAAGGACGCGTCCGTTTCATGAAGCGGATCATGCCGGACTTAAAACTGATTCTTCTTTTACGCGATCCGCGGGAACGGGCCTGGTCGAGTGCGCGTTTTCATTTCGGAAAACAAATGGGCCGCGATTTGTCAAAGGTTACCAATGAAGAATTTATTCATCACTTCAACCAGAAATGGGTGAAAGACCGCGGTGATTACGAAACCATCTGGAAAAAATGGACTTCTGTTTTCGATCGTTCACAATTTCTTGTAGTGTTTGCGGAAGAAATCGAGTCTGCTCCCGAAATGGCGATAAAAAAGTGTTCGGATTTTCTCGGCGTAAAATTCGTTCCCGGAAAAAATCTGCAGGCGCGCCCGAATGAAAGTCAGGCGATGGAAATGCCTGTGGAAATCCGGAAGTATCTCGATGAATTTTATCTGCCGATGATTTCACGTATGCCGCAATGGCTGGACATGGAGAATAAATACTGGAACGTTTAAGCGGACCTGTAAACTTCAAGCATTTTCGCGACTTGCTTAGCGTCTCCATACCGGGTCAACGCATCTTCTGCAATTTTCTTTCGGTCGAAAACAGTGCGCAACAGTTCATCAAATCCTGAACGGATAGATGCAACCGAAAAATCATTGGTTAGCAATCCATTCTCACCAGTTCTGATCATTTCCGGTACACCACCGGCAGGAGTCGCCAGCACCGGCGTTCCGCACAGCAATGCTTCCAAAATTACATTGGGCATGTTGTCCTCCTGCGATGTATGGATCACTGCATCCGCTGCACCGAGTAACCGCGCCATCGAATCTTCGCTGTCAATATGCCCGGTGAAACGAATCCTGGGATGAACAGGAAGTTTTGCCGCATCACCTTTCCCTGCAATGACCAATTGCACGCGATCAGTTTTCCACGAAAGAAAAGCGTCGATCAGCAGATCAGCTCCTTTACGGAAATAATCCAATTCGTCTGAACCGAAGACCCACATGACATCGTCTTTTTGAATTCCATAGTGCGAACGTATTGCGTCACGATCTTCAATCGGGTGAAAAATATCAGCAGGAGCACTGTTCGGTACCCAATGGAAAGACGCTTTTTCAAATACGCGACTCTGTGCAGATTGATCCAGCAAATATTTGCTTGGCGCAACAACGGGTATCGCATGTCCGGAATAGGCGCTTCTGCGGATGTCACGCTCTTTCCGCGATAGCGCTTCGAACTTTCCGCTGTTCCAGTAATTTTCATAGTGAAAACCACCGGAATATGGCCACGCATCGTGCAAGGTCCACACAATCGGTTTTTGTACCGCACGGAAAAAACGTTCGATGTCAATCATACCCGACACCCAATGCAGGTGAATAATGTCAGCCTCTTTCACCAGCGGATGATCTTCAATCTTCCACGGTGATCCACTGAAAGAAAACAACTCGGGAGTCTTGCCATACAAACGGACTTTCCAGTTTTGGAAATAACGTTTCCGTTTAAACTGCTGTATGGTCTTGCTGAAAGACGCATCAGTAGCTTCAACGGAATATATATTTCTGCCCGCATCTTCAGGCCCGATCAGTGTAAGTACTTTGCTGTTTACACCTGCATTCAGCAGTGCACGATGAAGACGGATACAGGCCAGGCCTGCACCACCACGTGGAACCGTTGTAAGATGCAGGACCTTCATAAATTCACAGCGCGTAAAACAAGTTGATGATAAATTTCAGTGGCCTTTTCGAACGGCGGTTTCTCGGGCGATGGATTACGCACAAGTTTCACCAGGCTGTCATGATCATAACGATCGGCTTTCACCGCTTCCATAAGTTTTCGGATGGAATACGCAGGATCAGCAAGCAGCTTATCGTAATTGAAAAAGATAAATTTTTCACTGGAGGAATCCAGGTAGTCGCGGTAGTACTGATCGTACAAATCCAGGCTCACATGCGGAGTAACGTCTTTGGCCGAGCGCATCCAGTCGTCCTGCCTGCGGAATACAACGACGCGCATCGACTCCGGAAAGACCTTTGAGAAAAACCCTTCGAGCACAGAGAAATGCGGATTCTTGATCACCGGCCGCTTCCCGAATGCATGCGAAAGATAAGCGCGCAGGTGATGCACGGAAACTTTTTTCAAGGCATCCGCTTTGTTCCTGTTCGAAACACGCGAATCGCGCAGCACAAGCAATGTATACGATCGAAATGCATCATCATCGAGGTCTTCCGGTTTGATCTTTGCAACGTCTTCTGCTTTCGGAGGACGATCACCGGCGGCATGCGTAATGTGAAAAAGATAACGCGAGAAGTCCATGAAAAAATAATTTTCCAGGAAACCATCCGGGTTGTACTTCGCATATTTTCCGTGCGCCTGCAGAAGATGATGTTCCGGTCCAGCATCAAATCCGGCGTGCGTGAGCAGGTAAGTGGTAATGCTTGTTCCTGAACGGAATATTCCGGATACCAGCAAAGCATCATCCTGCGCACCTTCAATGGTCGTGTACGGGTTGAACGATCGGCGCACCGAACGCAATGCATACATATTGATCCACCGGGCAAGCGTTTCGTTCATGCCTCGTTCCAGTTTAGCTTCACGTTCAGAAGCGATTCGAGTTGCGCATTATACGGCAGGTAATGCTCCTGCAGATGCTTCCGTGCCCGGTCGCTCATCGGCGCCCCGCTGCCCGCATTCATAATTTCAAATTTCTCCGGTGTGTGTTCCGGTAATCCGAGAAATTTTAAAATGCGGTGATATTCCTCCTTCGGATTCGCGAAATAATTTTCAGCGATCAAAATGAGCAGCTGTTCTTCACCGAATGTTTTCATCCACGGCGGCAACATTCTGCTGTACTCGCCACGCATCCGGTAACCCAAACGCTGAGAACAATAATTGTGCGCGATTGAAAATTTATTTCCTTCCTCAATGCGCTCGTTTTCTTTTTCGAGTGCATCTTCAAAGGTGAGTCCCTCAATTTTGTTTCTCACCTGCATGCGGTAATGCGAGTAAGCCCGTTCGGCAGGGTCGCGCAGAAGAATAATTATTCGCGCGTCGGGAACTACATGTTTGATCCGCGTTGCGGCTTCCGGGTGATCCAGGTAATTCGTTGATCCGTCAATCGAATATTTATCCGGTCCGGTTTTCCGGAAATTGGATCGGTAAAAATTCATTCCCCTGGCGAAACGGAGATCATTTCCAAAAAAGAACAACTCCTTAAGCCGCGGCCGGACAATAGAAGGATGTTTGGCGAGGGTTGCAAACAGTGATGTCGTTCCTGATTTTTGTGCGCCCGCAATGAAAAACTTTGGCAAATTACTTCTGAACCCAAGAATGCGCGACAGGATACCCGGAGGGTCCGGATGATCACGAAATACAAGTTCAGCATCGTAGCCAAGGTGGTTGAACACGATCTAAATTTAGCTATTTTTCGATGGCACACGGTTCGTAAAATGGTACACGGAAAACGCGGAACACACAGAGTTTCGCGGAATGCCAGCGACTCCAGGGAGTCGCGTATCCCTTGAACGAAGTGAAAGGGACTATTCATTCCCGACTCCGGAGTAGTCGCATGTCCCTTGAACAAAGTGAAAGGGACTATTCATTCCCGACTCCGGAGGAGTCACATGTCCCTTGAACGAAGTGAAAGGGATTGTTTGATCTGACTCCGGAGGAGTCACATGTTCCTTCAGCGCTTTGCGCGTTTTTATCCGTGAAATTCCGTCTGTTCCGCGTACTATTTGATTATAAAGCCTGTATTTTCGTATTCAATGAACCCGAGCTTTGCGCACATCATCAATACCATCTCTCCCGGAGACAACGCGGAGCTCGCGAAAGCACAGGCACTCACCTTCCGCACGCTGATCGCAGCGCAGGCACAGGCCAAAGGGCTGGTAAACGTTGAATTGCTTTCGGCCCAATACACCGACGCGCGTGCAACACTTCCTTCAGAGTTTCGTCCAACATCCGATCTGGTGGAATGTGCAGCCAATCGCGAAGAACTTCAAACGAAAAAACGTTTTCCTTTGTTGAGAGAAATTCTTTCACGGCTCAATGAATCGACAGACGCAACGCATTTCATTTACACCAATCTCGACATTTGCCTCATGCCGTTCTTTTACGAAACGGTTGCCGGTTATGTGAATGAAGGACACGATGCCATCGTGATTAACCGCAGAAGAATTTCCGGCAAGCTGCTCGATGAAAAAGACCTGGCGAAACTTTACGCAGAAGCAGGTGAAACACACACGGGTTACGACTGTTTCATTTTTTCCCGCGAGCTGCTGAACAAATTCATCATGCGCGATATTTTCATCGGCACACCACCTTCCGGAAACGATCTTTTCTACAACTTGTTTACGTTTGCGCAAAATCCTGTTCTGCTCACGCAAAAACATCTCACCTTTCACGTTGGACTCGATCTCGTGAAAGCCTGGGGCGACCCCGTTCTGAACGCACACAACAACCGCGAATTCATGAGCCTGCTCAAAGAATTGGAACCGCAGCTCGACGTTGCAAAATTTCCCGGCGCTGGCTACGGATTTTTCAAACGCCATTTCAAATGGTT
>DATHKF010000496.1:0-4317 GCA_035489505.1 Bacteroidia bacterium
GTGGTTCTCCGTAAATCGCAGCCGAACCTGCTACACGGTGAGAACCGGTATAAAAACACATTCCAATATTGTTCGTGTAAATTCCGGTACGGTCGCAGGCGGAAACAAACATTTCGACGTAGTATTTTTTTCCTTTCACCATGGGCTCGCTCAATGTCACCGAGATGTATTCCCGGTAGTTGTTTGCACCCAGCGTGCGGATCATTACAGCAGTGTGTCCGCTGTGTGGTGCCTGCTCACCAAATCCCATAGCGCTCCCCGGTGAACACGAGGCTGCACAATTTTTGTCGATCTCGTCTGAAACAATATCCGATGAACCACTCGATGCCTGTTTCCAGTCGTAGATGAACGAACTGATTTCACTGCCACCAATCCAGCCGCAAGGTTTTTGTTTCAGGTGTTCGAAATCGCCATTGGGTACAAGATTTTGTGCATGAAGGATCAATGATGCACAAAGCACGCTGGTGATCATCAGGAAATTTCGTTTCAGACTCATGTCATGCACATTATTTGGGTGCCAATCGTAGCAGTATATTTTTGCCGCTGATTACGCAGATGGCGCAGATTCTATGTTTGCTCAATTCTAAATGATTTAAGCATCCGCGCAGCGGATCGATTAAAAGAAATCAATTTAAATTTTTTAGCAGGTTTTGCATCTGCGCTATCAGCGGCTGAACTTAAACTGATACACCTCCGCTATTTGGCAGGATAAAAGTTACGACAACAACCGGCTGGGAAAGGTTACAAAATGTTAAAGGTCATTGCGGGTGTCGTTGCGAGAGGAACGAAGCAATCCCAGCTTTAAGAGATGGGATTGCTTCGCTTCGCAATGACGTTCAATCCTCTTCCTTGTACACCAGCATAATGGAATCACTCCATTTGAAATCTGATCCGAGCACAATGCTGGTTGATTGCTTTCCGTCTTTGATTGTGATCTCTGCCGTATTGGGCGGAACGCTGCCGAGGTTCTCTGCATAAAGAACCAGTTGTTTGGGACAATCTTTGTTCACCTTGATTGTAAATGACTGTTTCTTTTTCGTCAGGGCAACATGTTCAGCGACGAGTGAATCGCCGTAGTACAGCGAGATACTATCGCCATCCACTTCATTCTTGTCGTGCACCTGCACCGTAATTTCTTCGTTGTGCACATTCACAATCCGGCCCTTTCTCACTTTCCGTCCGTTGAGTGCATCCTGGTAAACCAATGTTTTTTTCCGCACTTCAACAGTGACGTCCATAAAATCATCATCACTGGTTACACGAAACGTAGTGCGCCGGTTCACCGGTATTTTAAGTTCCGCGCCAGTGCCCAACACCACTTTCGGACTGCGTATATCGGCCCACGAATAGGTTGTTCCGCCTTTCGCAGTGAGGGTGGCTGTTGCTCCAATGTTTACAACCGAATCGCCGCTCACGCTGAGATTGCTCACCGCGCGAAGCAGAACATCATCAAGGTAGAAACAGCAATGGCATTTTGATCCGCCGGGAACAGGACTGTCGACTGATTTCATGACCGTTTCCGTGTTGGCTTTGAAATTCCCGAGCAGCATCCAGGTGTACGCCTTGTCGGCAACAAACTTTCCGGAGACTTTGGCCCAACCGTTTGTGACGGAAATTAATTCTTCGTTGTTCACCTGTGGTGTTCCGTAAATGGGCGCTTCGATCGCCTGCGCGAACGCACCGGTTCGCAGGCATACACCAATGTTGCCCGTGTAATACGTGGTGTGCTCGGGTACGGAAACAAACATTTCGAAATAATATTCCCGGCCTACGGTCAACGGCATCGCCAGCGTAACTCCCAGGTACGATCTTGATCCGGGCGATTTGCAGCAACACACCCAGCCTACGTTATGCCCGCCATGCGGAACTTCTTCACCGTAGCCGGTTGTATTTCCTTTGGCGCATGATGTTTCACATTTTCCGTTGTTGTCGCAGGCGATACCTGCTTCACCGGTGGAACCTTGCTGCCAGCTGCCGATGTAATCTGCGATTTTATCCCCGACATGATCACAGGGAGTTTGTTTCAGTGATTCAAATCCCGGGTTAGGAACGAGATTCTGCGCACTCAATGAAAATGAGATTACCGTTACCGCGATAGAAATTCTCAGAGCGTTTTTCATGACCTTGGTTTTTGCCGGGTGCATCCGGATGTTTAACAATGGGAGATATGTAATCAGAACAGGCAATGATAAATCATGCTTGTTTATGCCGGCAAACAACCACGGCGTCACAGCGCTTGCTGTTTGATAACCATTACCCGCGTCGGCATCCTTCCTGCGTCAGGACAGGCTCCGCTGGTAAATATCACTTCGTGATAGTATTCCCCCGGTCACATTTCGTGTAACACATTGAATCGCGAAGCGATTTGCTCTGTTCGCTGTGCCGACGCGGGAACCAGACAAGCAATGCGCCGTGTCGCCGTGGTTATTTAAATTTCTGCTGCTGGTTTTCAAACTGACCAGGCCGTGCCCGCAAAGAGTATAAACGCGGATGCGGAAAAAGTTACCGTTCAGGGGTCGTAAATTTTATTGTGCTGGTGCTGAAATATTTTTTTGCCCGAGAAAATTCCTTCTTGAGGTGCTGCATTGGCTGATGAATTTTTCATAAATTGAACTATGAAAATCACGCTGACCACATTGCTTTCACTGTTCACGGGGTTGTTCCTGCATGGCCAGACGACCGTGTTTACTACCGGAACGGATGTTGATCCCAATGGACTTTACTCTCATTTTCTCGAGACTTCGGATAGTGGATTTATTCACACTTCTTATGTGCAGGATGCTGTTCAGTCCCGGCCGTATGTTTATCTGATCAAATACAACAGTGTCGGAAATGTCCAGTGGTCAAAACGGTTCCCGGCTTCAGATTACCAGGGCGGACCTACATATTCCACTGCCATTACCCGCGTGAGCGATGGAGGTTACGTCATTGCTACTACATTCAGTCAGTGGATTCCTGCGATTAACGCTGCAAGGCATTATGCCTGCCTGGTCAAAACCGACAGCGTGGGTAATATGCTCTGGACAAGTTCGTATCCGGGGTTAGGTGAGAGTGTTGCCAATGGTGTTTGCGCAACAACGGATCACGGTATTGTAGTTTGTGGCACCACGGAGGATACGCTCAATGGAGACCTACGGGGTTTTGTTTTCAAAACAGATAGTTCCGGAAATCAGGTGTGGGCTTATGCCTATGACGAGGTTAACTTCTCCGAGGAGTTTTTTACGGTTCGTGAAGGAATTGCCTCAGACCTCCATGTATTTGGAATGGCCTATAAGCGGAGTGTGTACCTGCGGCTGGATTCCCTGGGTGCAGTTCTTGCAACAGCCCAATCGCTCTCGGCCGGACGCTTTACAGATGGTTTTGAAACACCTTCCGGAAATGTCATTGCTATGGGCACTAAATATTCACAGGGCCACAGCTGCTTATATGAAATCACTCCTTCCGGAGCCCAGGTCTGGGGTAAAGTGTACAAGTATGGTGGCAGATTCACAGCAGGCACTATCGTCAGTTCTCCGGGCGGGTATACGATGATCAGTAATAGTGGATTCAATGACACAACAAATGCATGTCTTGCGCATGTGGATTTCAGCGGCAATGCCTCATGGGCGAAGGAATATACTGATGTGAATGGCTCGATGCATCCTGGTCTGATTTACACCAGCGATCAGGGATACTGTTTTGCCGGAGAGCATAGAACCAGTTCAGCACAAGACTGTTCAATTATTGTTGTGAAAACCGATAGCATGGGGACCTCAGAGTGCAATGTTATCCCGGTGTCGGACCCTCCGTTGCCAGCGGCGGCTTTGACCACGATACCATTCGTTCTGACCAATGTAATGACTGAAATAAACACCCCAACCCAGACTATGGGTGTACTGCCGCATGCGATTGAGTATTGTCCCCTGACAAATGTGGCAGCCTCTCAGAGTCCCGTCGACGCCGTTCGGGTATATCCCAACCCTGCACACGATCAGCTTTATATCCAATACAACGGACCAGACCCGGGAAACATGCGAATACGATTGTGCGACGCAACCGGGAAAATAATCCGTGCGGAGCAGGCAACAGGACCTGCGCACATCATGGACCTTACCGGTTTGGTCCCGGGAATGTATTTTGTGCTGATCGAAGCCGATGACGGGGCAATTACACAGCAGCGAATTATCGTGCATTAGAGAAGGCAAAAGGCAATTTTACTTACCTTTGCACCAGTTCTTTTCCAATACTTATCCAGAAAGGCGGAGGGACAGTGCCCTTTGATGCCTTGGCAACCCTTGTTTAGATGATAGACGGGAGATTGGAGACGATAGACTCACG
>DATHKF010000497.1:0-12956 GCA_035489505.1 Bacteroidia bacterium
CTGCTTCACAAGCTGGCGTTTACCGATCCGCAAATTCACGGCTTTGTGACCGAAGAAACGGCCTACGGCGTAGTTCACGTTATCGCCCAGCACGGCCGCTACGAAGAGCAAACCGATGAGCATGTAAATGTTCATTGCGGGATCGGCCTGGTCTGCGCTGCGCGCGCAAATAGCGCCAGCGGCAAACAAAAGCGAATCGCCCGGAAGGAATGGCATGATGATCAAACCTGTTTCTACGAAAATGATCAGGAATAAAATTCCGTAGATCATGGTCCCGTATTGCGCAACCATCCCGTCGAGGTGGTCGTTGATGTGCAGGATGAAATCGAAAAAAGATTTGATGGTTTCCATCTAGTAGGTCGGAATGTTCGGGTCAATTTCACGTGCCCATGCAAGAATTCCGCCTTTAAGATTGTACAGGTTTGTATACCCGTGTTGCTTTTCAAATGCCATAACGATGGTTCCGGAACGTGCGCCGCTTCTGCAGTGAATGATCACCGGTTTGTCGCGGGAAATTTTGTCGGCCATTCCAAGCACAACGCCCATAGGCATAAGTTCTCCGCCGATGCTTGCGATTTCAGCTTCATGCGGTTCGCGAACATCGACCAGCTGGAAATCTTCGTTGCTGTCCATTTTCGCTTTGAGTTCCTGTACAGTAATCTCTTTCATCGGAGAGGATATTATTCTACTTGTTTTTCTTTCGGCAGAAAGGTAAAGAATGTATCGCCACGAAGACCAAGACGCAATGTTTCCAATGGAATTACTTCTTCAAAGGCAATGTTTCCAAGATTTACATTGGCGCCAAACTGTTTGATAAACCAGACCTGCTGCGATTTTTGCGGCGCTTCCCACAGGATATTTTCCGGTTTTACTTTGGCGATGATCTTATTCATCAGCATCGTGTGCGGTGAACCGTTGCGGTGATAAATTCCAACGTTTCCGCTTTCACGCGCTTCGGCAATTACTTTCCACGAACCGGCCTCGAGTTCTTTCATCATCATGCTCGTCCACTTGTTCGGGTGAATGATGATGCCTTCTTCTTTGGAGCCGACTTCGGAAAGCACGGTAAAGTTTTTCGACAGCTTGCGGATGTATTCGCATTTGTCATCATGATCCATCACGATTGAACCATCGGAAACTTCCGCATGATCGATTTTCAGCTTTTCGATAAAGCGGATGTAATCTTCAAATTTATCGCGGATGATGAACGCTTCGAACAGTGTTCCGCCCAGGTAAACTTTGAAGCCGGCGTCTTTGTAGAGTTTGATCTTTTCCGACAGGTTGGGTGTAATCGCAGAGGTTCCAAATCCAAGCTTGACGAGATCTACATAATCGGCGCAGGCATCAATAAACTGCTCGGCCTGTTTCAACCCCAATCCTTTGTCCATGACCATGGTCACTCCGTTTTTACGTGGGCGATTGGTCCGCTCGGGCAGGAAAGGTAATTTGAGATTCATACAATTCAATTAGTTAATTATCGATTAGTTGATTGGTCAATGTTGTCGCGTATCCGGTAGTCAGAGAATTTCTTTTCATCAACTAATCGGCACATTGGCTAATTAACTAATCGGTTAGCAAAACTAGTAAAAAACAGGGCAGGCAGTTATTTCCTGTACGATTCGATCAGCTCAACCAATGAAAGGTTATCGCGAAGCTGTGGAAATTCTTCGAACATTTCTTCGTGCTTGTCAAAATCCTGGTGAAGGCCATCGTGCAAATACTCGAGGGCTTCTTCTTTGCGGCCGGCATAAATCAGGTAAGC
The DNA here is from genome assembly GCA_035489505.1 of Bacteroidia bacterium. Classification (GTDB taxonomy): domain Bacteria; phylum Bacteroidota; class Bacteroidia; order Palsa-965; family Palsa-965. Next base: position 1,763 of record DATHKF010000497.1, read on the forward strand.
AGCCATGCGGTACTGCAGTTCTGCATAAACCGGGTGGTGCTTGATTCCTTCCATGAGTGTTTCGAGTGAACCTTTCATGTTTTCCATTTCGAACTGAACTTTCGCATAGTCCAGCCAGATGTTTGGATTTTCAGGTTCAACCGTCATGACCTGTTTGTAAGCGGCTTCGGCTTCTTCGTGGAAACCCAGCTTCAACTGGAAATCACCGTAGGCGTACCAGTATTCAGCATTGGCCTGGTTCAGGTCGAGGGCCTTTTTCACGTAGTGAATTCCTTCACTGATCCGGTCCTGCTGCTCGAGTACCACGCCAATTCCCAGCCATGCATCTGCCAGGTTGGCATCAAGGCGGGTTGCTTTGTGGTAATAGAGCAAAGCCGTATCCAGATCTTCCTTACGCTCGTAACATTCACCAATAAAATAATGCGTATCAGCGCGTTGTGGTTCGAACGTTAAACTCTCGTTGTAACAGGCAATCGCTTCGTCAACGCGGTTCAGCGTGCTCAGCAGGTTTGCCTTGTTGAACAAAGCCGCCGGGAATTTATCGTTGATCGCCAATGCGTATTCGTAGGCCTCGAGTGCTTTCTCGTACAAACCGTTCCGGCTCAGCGACACGCCCAGGTTGAACCACGCAAACGGGTTGTAAGGGCGCTTATCGGTGAACTTCTCGAAAAATTCCACGCCTTCTTCCTGGTCGCCGATCATTTCATAGCAGAAAGCCAGTTCATTCAGGGCGATATCGTGATCAGGGTTAATGGCGAGGCAACTGCGGAACAGCGGAATAGCGTCTTCCCAGTTTTCGAGGTTTACGAGTTCGTAGGCAATGCAAAAATCAACTTCATCGGGCGGGGCATCGTATTCTCCGGCTTTCCGGAAGGCGGAGATGGATTTATCGTGCAAACCCATCTGGCTGTAAATACTGCCACGCGTCATGTGTAATTCGGCAAAAAACGGCTCAATTTTCTCTGCTTCTGCCAGAATTTCCAGCGCAACCTGATTTTCACCCATCTGGATGTGGATTTGCGCTTTCATCACCAGGAAAGTGGGGCAATACGGATGCTGCTGACGACCGAGGTTGGTTACTTCAATCGCCTTCCGGTAGTGCTTGAGGTTGATATAGTAATCGGCGAGTTCTTCCAGCGTCTCTTCCTCAAAAAAGGCAAAGACTTGATTTTTAGCCATCTGCTCGAACTTCTCCGCTATAATTTCGATCGGGTTATTCTCGTTACTCATACAACAACATAGAGTGAATACAACAAAGATAATTTCAGCAGTGCCTTTTCAAATAGTTATACCCGAAATCGGGTGTAAAGTTATCAGCAAAAACTGAATTTTACCTGTTAGTATGTTTCATTATGGTGAAAACGGAAACAATCGTGCCGAACGTATCTTTGCACTCCCCATAATTCATAAATTTTGTGGCACTGATCAAATCAATTTCCGGTATTCGCGGGACAATTGGCGGCAAAGCCGGCGAAGGTCTTAGCCCGTTGGACGTAGTGAAATTCACCGCAGCCTTCGGTACGTGGATTATCCGCCAGGGAAAACCCGAGCGGAAAGTCAAGGTTGTTGTAGGCCGCGATGCGCGGATCTCCGGCGAAATGGTGAACCGGCTCGTAACGGGAACCTTGTGCGGATTGGGCATTGATGTGATCGATGGCGGACTGTCAACAACACCGACAATCGAGATGGCTGTCACTGCTGAAAAGGCAGATGGTGGCATTATCCTGACAGCTAGTCATAACCCGAAGCAGTGGAATGCGTTGAAGTTACTCAACAACAAAGGGGAATTTATTTCCGCTGCGGATGGAGAACTCGTGCTTTCGATTGCAGAGAAAGAGGATTTTGTTTTTGCCGAAGTCGGAAAACTCGGTCATGTAACCATGAACGATTCGTACATCGACGATCACATCGAAAAAATACTCGCACTTCCATTGGTCGATGTACAAGCGATCAAGGAAAAAAACTTCCGCATTGTTGTCGACGCGGTTAATTCTACCGGCGGCATTGCCGTTCCCAAACTGCTCAAAGCGCTTGGCGTAGACAACGTTTCTGAGTTGTATTGCGAACCAACCGGTGATTTCGCACACAATCCTGAACCGCTTCCGGAAAATCTCCGCGATGTGGCCAAGGCCGTTGCCAAATACAAAGCCCATCTGGGAATTGTGGTTGACCCTGACGTTGATCGTCTCGCGCTGGTGTGTGAAGACGGAGAAATGTTCGGTGAAGAATACACGCTGGTAGCTGTTGCCGATTATGTGCTGAAAAACAAAAAAGGCAATACGGTTTCCAACATGTCGTCCACGCGTGCGCTGCGCGATGTAACCGAGAAAGCAGGAGGGAAGTATTTTTCTTCCGCGGTTGGTGAAGTGAACGTTGTTGAAGCGATGAAAGCAAACAACGCGGTGATTGGCGGAGAAGGAAACGGCGGAATCATTTACCCGGAATTGCATTACGGCCGCGATGCGCTTGTAGGCATTGCCTTGTTCCTGACCCATCTCGCGAAATACGGGAAAAGCACTTCGATGCTTCGTGCAACGTACCCGGATTATCACATTTCGAAAAACAAGATCGAGCTCACGAGCGAAATCAATGTCGACAGTATTCTTACGGGCATCCAGGCGAAATATGTTAAGCAGCCGATCAATACCGTGGATGGGGTGAAGATTGAGTTTGACAAAGAATGGGTGCACCTGCGCCGTTCGAATACAGAGCCGATCATCCGGATCTACTCCGAGAGCGAGTCAGAAACGACTGCGGAAAATCTCGCGAAGAAAATCATGCTGGATATCCGGGACCTGATCAAAGTGCAGCAACGGTAAAAATTCAAAGATTCAAAATTCAAGGATTCAAACATTCGCGCTTGTCACGGTTTCGACAGGTGCGAATTGTTGTGTCCTGAACCGACTGGGCGATTTACTGAGCAAAAAAACGAAACCACATCAGGAACATAGAAAAGCATAGGCGTCAGTAAGATCATAGCTCACATAGCGTCTACGATGCTATGTGAGCTATTGTTTTCTGACACAGCACCTATGTGAACTATGTGCCTATGTGGTTTTTAAAATTGTTGAAGCAACTGGTCTTGAAATAAGGGATTCAAAAATTCAAAAATTGAAAATTGAAGCATTCGCACCTGCATACCCGCACGGGATCGCGTTGAGACGCCTGAATCTTTGAATTTTGAATCTTTGAATTAGGATTTGCCAAGAAGAAGTCAATATCCCACGCTCCGGGCAAATCCTAATTTCAGTACCTTCGTTCCCAGATTATTCAGGCAAATCATGAAAGTTTATCTTGACAATGCGGCGACCACGCCAATGGACCGGGAAGTGGTAGATGCCATGCTTCCGTTGATGACCGAGCACTTCGGAAATCCATCTTCTATTCATGCATGGGGACGCCAGACGCGCTCCATGATTGAACAGTCGAGGAAGACTGTGGCGAAGCTTCTGAACTGTTCTCCGTCCGAAATATTTTTCACTTCCGGAGGAACAGAAGCCGACAACATGGCGATCCGTTGCACGATCGATGGCATGAACATCAAACATGCGATCACGTCGCCGATTGAACACCATGCGGTTTTGCACACACTCGAGTCGCTGGCCGACAAAGGACAGATCACGCTCAATCTCGTGAAACTGACTTCAAACGGAGACATAGACCTCGAAGACCTCGAAGCTTTGCTGAAGAACAATGAGCGTTCTTTCGTTTCATTGATGCACGCCAACAACGAGATCGGAAATCTTCTCCCGCTGAAAAAAGCAGGAGAGATCTGCAAAAAATACAACGCCATTTTTCACTCAGACACGGTGCAGACGGTTGGCCATTACGCCATCGACCTGAAAGATACACCGGTGCATTTCATCAATTGCGCAGCGCATAAATTCCACGGACCGAAAGGTGTTGGATTTATTTACGTGAACGGCGATATCCATGTAGCGCCACTGATTTTCGGTGGGGCGCAGGAGCGCAACATGCGTGGTGGAACTGAAAACGTGTACGGTATTGTTGGTCTCGCGAAAGCGATGGAAATTGCTTACCGCGACCTAAAAAAACACCAGGACTATATTCTCGACCTGAAAAATTACATGATCGAAAAACTCGAACGGAGTTTGCCCGGTGTGATTTTCAACGGAGATGCGAAAGGAAATTCGCTGTACACGGTCTTAAACGTTTGTCTTCCACCAACCGACAACGCGGAAATGCTCGTGTTCAATCTGGATATCAATGGCATTGCAGCATCTGCAGGCAGCGCCTGTTCATCGGGCAGCAATGTAGGCTCACACGTTCTTCGTGCAATCGGCACCGACATGAATCGTCCTTCTGTGCGTTTTTCATTCAGCAAGTACAACACGAAAGAAGAGATAGATTATACGGTGACGAAGTTGAAGGAGATGTTTCCGGTGACTGTCAAGGGTTAATTTATTTTCACCGCGGAGGCGCGGAGACGCGGAGTTCAAGTTATAACTGAAGCAAGCAATGGTCGCTGAGTTACATCTCAGCGACCATTGCTTGCTTTAAACCATAAAATCTCTGCGCCTCCGCGCCTCTGCGGTGAATTTTTATTCCCAGAATATTTTCAACGTCTCGCTTTCTCCACTCTCATTTCTGAATGTCGCCAGCAAAACTCCCGTTGCGCCTTCCGGCAATCCCACCATCATTCCCGGCGTTACTTTTTGCTCGAGAAGCAATTGTCCGTTGTACTGGTAAATGCTCAGCGTGCCTTCGCGGGCGCATTGCACCTGCTTCGTTGAGACATTCCACAGGATCGTTCCGCTGGCAGCGTGTTCATCCACACTTGAAAGAGTCACATTGACTTGCTGCTGGTTCGCCGTAATGAGCAGGTCGCAACTCGTGCTGAATCCCGAGTTCTGGAAAATCTGCCAACTTACCATGTGCACGCCTGGAGGGCCCTGGAAAAGAAATACGGAATCATCGGCACCGCTGATCACCGCCATCACAGAAGAGTAATAGCAGGCATTCACCGCGTGATTGGTTCCGGCGCTGATTACCGTTGGCGGAGACGTGAGACCCGCTCCGTAATTGCAGTGCCAGTAAATGTGTAGAAACACGGAATCCGTTGCTGCGGGATTCGCGGGAAGAATTTTTACGCTGTCTACGACCACAGGCGAGGCCTGGCCAAAGGCTCCAATAGAACATGCGATTCCTAAAACGAGTAGAAGTTTTTTCATGATACGAAGTTTCAAATGTTTGCTGAGGGAAGTTACGGAAAAATGGCCGCAGAGAAAAACGCAGAGGTTTTCGCCCTCTGCGCTGCCTTTGCGCCTCAGCGCCTTTGCGGCCATTTAAGCACGAAATGTGGATTTTTTTCCGCACCGTTTCCACAGATAATTTCCTGAAAAAAAGCGCTCTTCATCGCAAACCCAATAAAATCGCGGGTTGCGCGCTGCACGAAAACGTAAAACGAACAGGTATTTCGCTGGACTGATTTTTGGCAATTCGTTGGAAAAATGACGCAAAATCATGAGAGCAAATATCCGTGAGCACCGCCGGCCGGCAAGAATCTTCAAAAATCCGTTTGTGGAAATGTTTACACGAACTTCACTGCTGATCACGATGATTCATTACCCGCTGGTGATTGCCGCTTTAATATACCTGGGAGTGAAGTACACCGCGTTTTCGGTTTCTATGACGCTCCTGTTCTGTGTGGCCGGCCTGATGTTCTGGACCCTGTTTGAATACATCATGCACCGCTACCTGTTTCACATCAATTCGCATGTTCATACTCACGGTGCAGAACGTTTTCAATACGTGCTTCATGGAATCCATCACCAGAATCCGCGCGATGAAGAACGCGTTTTCATGCCGCCGCTTCCCGGGTTGATTATTGTCGCGGTTCTTTTGGGATTGAATTACATCGTGATGCAGGGCGCCGCCTGGTTTTTCACTGCGGGAATGACCGCCGGTTATCTTGGATATGCCTGGATCCACTACAATGTGCATCTCAAACCACCACATCGCTTTTTCAGAAAATGGTGGCAGCATCATGCGTTGCATCATTACAAGTATCCTGATAAAGCATTTGGGGTTTCTTCACCGGTGTGGGATATTGTTTTTGGGACGATGCCACCCGATCCCGACAAAGTGCAGGAGGATTCGCATATTCATCTCAATTGACGGTGTGTTATGTACGCAGCGTTTCTTAATTCACCACGGCGACACGGCGCATTGCTCAAATGTTCCCCGCGTGTCACGGCGAACGGAATAAATCGCTTTGCGATTTATATGCAACCCAATACTGTTTGTAAAATGATATCACGCAGTGATATTTTCCAGGCGCTGTGCCGCGTGGGAAATGGGAAACAGCAAAAACGCCGTGTCGCCGTGGTAAACAAAACAATGAATCCTTCCGGTGATTTAACCCGAGATGCCCAACTTACGCATCAATTCCCCGCGTTCCATTTCCACAAGATCACCCGGAATCATCTGGCCAATATCCAGCTTCCCGATTTCTGAACGCACCAACCGCAATGTTGGAAAACCAACGGCAGCAGTCATATGACGTACCTGGCGGTTTTTTCCTTCGGTGATCACGAGTTTGATCCATGAAGTGGGAACAGTGAGACGAAAACGTACCGGCGGATTTCTCGGTGGTAATACCGGTTCTTCCACTTTCTCCACTTTCGCGGCACCAGTCATAAAGGGTAAACCGTCAACTTTGATCTGTACACCCTGGCGAAGTTTTTCAACAGCTTCTTCGGTAATGTCACCATCCACCTGCACGAGATACGTCCTCGGATGTTTTTCCTTCGGGTCAAGCAACCGGGTGTTCAGCGATTTGTCGTTCGTTATCAGAAGCAACCCTTCGCTGTCCGCATCGAGTCTTCCAACCGGGTAACAATCTTTTGGGAGCGTCAGAAAACTGCTGAGACCTTGTTTATTTCCTTCGGGAGTGAACTGGCTGAGGATGCCATATGGCTTGTAGACTAAATAGTAACTGTACATCTCTGCGAAGGTACGCTTAAGTAATGAGTATGGGGTGTGGAGTTCGGAGGTATTGCGGGAATTCTTCGAAGAAGATTTGGGATTGTGTTGGCTTATTGAACATTACTGCTCAGAATGGAGAAGGGAGTGGGGAGTTTGGAGGTGTTTCCCGAATTCTTCGAAGACGATGAAGGCGTCACTGCGAGGCACGAAGCAGTCTCATCTTCGTAGAGCAGATTGCTTCGTACCTCAATGACGCGCAGCCTCCGAACTACAATTTCGCAAGCGCACTCTCGTATCCCATCGCCCGTCTCCACGCCGCCAATTGTCCCAAATGCATCGCATAATGGTTAACGCACAAAAACATGATCCGGTTTCCGTACGTTGGGAAGAAAGAAGAAAATCTCCATTCAAACGGTTCATTCAGTTTTTCCGGAGAAATACTCTGCAGATAATACACGAGCCGGCTGTGCTGAATATCCATTTCGTCGAGCATTGCGGCTTTCGAAGGATATACATCCGCATCGGCGTCCGGTAAAGTGGGATCTCCCGGACCCGTACGTAGAAATATTTCTTTGAAGCCGGGAGCGAGGATGTATTGACCCGTGAGATTGTTCATCAGGTTGGCATACGCCGTAACCAGGTGACCGATTGTAAATGCAGGATGATTGTCGAGTCCTGCCGAAGGTTTCACCGTCATATCTTTTTCGGGAATATCTTCCACGAGTTTTTTAGCGTAAGCACAGTTGAAGTTGAGCTGGTTGATGATTTCGTTGATCATGGGCGAAAGTTAAACGTTAAGATCGAAAGATTGCCACTAAGACGCTAAGGCACCAAGGCAACACTAAGCTGTTTTGTTCTGATTCTTTGTGGTGCTTCGTGCCTTAGCGTCTTGGTGGCAAATTAAAAGATTTAATTTAATCGCACCGCGCCGATGGTTTGTCGAACGAAATCTGTCTAATGTCTTAGCCCTTGTTAAATTACAATGATCTTGCGTACATTGTAATGTGCCCTATTCACTAATCCAAACGCCGCTTATGAAAAGATTTTCTACGCTACGAAAAAACACATTCGCTGTTTGCCTGGCCGTCTGTGCCGCTCCATTTCTGAATGCACAAACCGTATATTTTTCCTGGGCAGACCAGTTTGGTGGCACAGGTTACGACTATGCAACTTCGGTTGTAGTAGATGGACTCGGTAACGTGTACACCACCGGCGAATTCAGGGGAACGGTTGATTTCAATCCCGGTGCAGGAACAAACAACCTGACTTCTACCGGAGCTGACGATGTTTTTGTAACCAAAATCGATGCCAACGGAAGTTTTGTGTGGGCGGTGAAAATAGGAGGAACGGGTGTTGATATCGGGAATGAAATCCGTCTCGATGCGTTCGATCATGTATATGTTGCAGGCACGTTCGAAAGTTCTGTTGACTTTGATCCAGGTTCAGGAACAAGCACAATGACATCCACTACGAACACGTCCAGTTTTGTTGTGAAGCTCACCAGTTCGGGAAATTACATGTGGTCAAAAATGATCGGCAGTAATCTCGGAACCGCCACTGAAGCTTTAGCCGTAGATGCAATTGGTGTGGTTCACCTCGCAGGAGATTTTTCAGGAACAGCAGATTTAAATCCGGATGCAGGTACAGCAACCGCAATCACAACCGGTCAAACGGATATTTACATTGTTGAACTTGATTCGGGTGGTGTGTACCAGTGGAGCAAATATTTCGGAGGCAGTTCGCTCGAGCATTGCGCGTCGATTGCCGGAGATGTTTCCGGCAACCTGTATCTCACCGGTTATTTTTCGGGCACCTGCGATTTTGAACCGGGTGCAGGATCAACCAACCTCACAGCATCATCAACGGATGTTTACGTTGTTCAACTCGATCCTTCGGGAGATTTGAACTGGGCGAAACAAATGGGCGGCGGCGGTTCCGACGGCGGTACTGCGATCGCAGTTGATTTTAATGGCGATGTATTTACCACTGGCTATTTCGATGGCACTGCCGATTTCGATCCGGGCAATGGCACGTATAACTTTACCGCAGGAACAGGAATCAGCGATGCGTTTGTATCCAAACTTAATACCAACGGAACATTTGCCTGGGCTTCACAGCTTGGAGGAACTTCCGTGGATGCAGGACAATCTATTGCGCTTGATCCATCGGGCAATGTGTACACAACCGGACGCTTCTCTTTGACCGCAGATTTTAATCCCGGTGCAGCAACAAATTCACTGACCTCTGCCGGCACTTACGACATCTACGTATCGAAACTTACTTCGACAGGTGCGTACGGCTGGGCACATAAAATGGGCGGGGCCGCGAACGATGTAGGTAATTGCGTAACGGTTGATCCGGCAGGAAGCGTTTACATCACTGGATACTTTGCCGGATCCGGAGATTTCGATCCACAGGCCAGTTCATGGACATTGACCAGCGCCGGTCTTGACGATATTTTCCTTGTGAAATGGAGTCAGTCGGGTGTAGGGATTGAGGAAAATTCGACCAGCATGATGAGCGTTTATCCGAATCCATCTTCAGGATTGATGACACTGACTGTAAGCGCTCCGTTGGAAAACGCAACGGTGAATGTGCTCGCGGTGAATGGACAGGTTGCTGCGCAATTCAAGCAACAGTCGGGCAGCATGCTCAATCTCGATTTGAGTGCATTGCCTGCAGGCGTTTACATCCTCGAAGTAATGAACGGAGATGTGGTAAGCCACACGCGTTTCATTAAGCAGTAAAACGGAACCTGTTCACAGGTAACCAGGTCATATCTTACAAAAAAGTCATTGCCATTCCTGGTGATGACTTTTTTTATTTCCGGGAGCGTTTGAATTGTGTTATTTATTTTACCAAGGCGACACGGCGTCACGGCGCTTTTACTGTTTACCATTTCCCGCGCGTCACGGCGGTTGGAAAATATCACTGCGTGATATCATTTTACAAACAGCATCTGATCACACTTTGAATCGCGTAGCGATTTATTCCGTTCGCTGTGCCGCGCAGGTAGCATTTAAGTTTTGCGCCGTGCCGCCGTGTCGCCGTGGTGAAAAAAAAACCGAACCTCCGCACGATTATTACTTGAATCGAAAAAAAAGCACCGGTTTCCCGATGCTTTTACCCTCAAACTGAATGTCCGTTACCATGCTGCGAACAAGCAACAGACTACCTCAACTATTGCAGAATGACCCGTTCCGCAATGACTATACCACCGCTTTCAACTTCAACGGTGTAAGTACCTTTTCCTTTTCCGGATAAATTGATCTCGCGCTTAACGTGTTGACCGTCGTCTTCAACAATCACTTCGGTATACACTGATTTTCCATTCATGTCAACCACGCGCAAAGTTGTTTTTGCGTTTGCGGCGACATCAAACTCAACCGTGATAACCGATGAAGAAGGATTCGGATAAACAACGAGTCCGCCTTTATTCATTTCCGCTGGCTTTTTTTCACCCTGCGGTGCAGGTGGAGCAGGAGCAGGCGGTGGTGGAGGAGGAAGAATAATTGTTTCGGTGCGGATGATCACTTGACGTGTTTCGCCATTGATGATCGTGTCTTTCACCGTCACGTTTACTTCTTTAGCGCCTTCCGGCAACGGTGGAAGTTCTGGTAATGGTGGCAGTGGCGATAACGGCGACAAAGGAGATAAAGGTGCTAAAGGCGGCAACGGTGCAAGAACCACAATTACCTCCTGCGCGTTTTCTGCACCTTGTACATTTTCAGTGAGCACAACTCCGTCAGCAGTTTTCACTCGCACTACTGTGCATGGAGGCTGCGGCGGGTGCGGAGGCATTACACCGGAATCGCCATCCATGTGAATGAACACCATGCGGCGCCCGCCACTTTGAGCAGATCCGGAATCATCAAGAACAATAACACGCTCAAACCGCACAGGTGCAGATCCGGGAGGCGGTGGAGGAGGAGGTGCTTCCCAGCCTTGCGTTTCCATCCAGGAAAAAAGTGCCTGCTGTTGCGCTACCGGAACAATGGTGTCGAGTACGCGTACGGTTCCGTTCTGGTTTTCATGCAGCACAATGTGAATCGAATCAGGTTCGTTCTGTGCAAATGCTGAGCTTCCAACCAGGAGAGAGAAGCCAAGCGTGAGGAGTTTATTTTTCATCGTCGGTTGTTTTTCGTTCTGTACAAACGTAGAGTGAAAAAGAACGTAGGGCGGTTAATGCAAGCCTAACAAACCTAAAGGAATCCTTAATGGGTAGGCAAGTCACTAAGTAGGCGAG
>DATHKF010000498.1:0-3519 GCA_035489505.1 Bacteroidia bacterium
CACAGATTCGCAGATTAAAAAAATTAATTACTATGACGTAAAAAAAATACTTGTGGTTTACTCAAATGAAAAATAATTTTTAAATCATTTAATCCAATTAAAAAAATCTGCGAAATCTGCGAATCTGTGGTAGGACGCCGAAGGCGTAAAAAAACAAACAATACCAACGCATTTAAGATCAATACCATGATTTGAGCTACCCATAAAACCCCACAACCCCGAGCAATGCTTCCCCTGCGTTACTTAAGGTTAAAAAAGACCCGATTGCTATACGAAAATCTCATACACGTCGACCTTGACTCCTTCTTCGTTTCCTGCGAACGAATGCTGGACTCGCGCCTTGAAGGAAAACCCATCCTCATTGGTGGCATCACTGATCGTGGTGTGGTGGCCAGCTGCAGCTACGAAGCGCGGCAGTATGGCATTCATTCCGCCATGCCCATGAAACTTGCCCGGCAATTGTGCCCGCACGCCATTGTGATCAAAGGAAACGGCGGCACCTATGCCAAGCAAAGTGATCTTGTAACGGCAATCATCGCCGAAGAATCGCCGCTGTTTGAGAAATCGTCCATCGATGAATTTTACATCGACGTTACCGGCATGGACAAATATTTCGGCTGTTACAAGTGGGCCCAGGAATTACGCAACCGCATCCGGAAAGAAACAGGACTCCCGCTTTCATTCGGACTGAGCACGAGCAAGGTCGTTTCCAAAATCACCACGGGCGAAGCCAAACCCAATGGCCACAAACAGATTCTGCCCGGCGAAGAGAAGCAGTTTCTTGCCCCTTTATCGGTGAAGAAAATTCCGGGCGTGGGCGACCAGACGTACAAGCTCCTGCGCAACATGGGTATCGAGTATATCCGCACGATCCAGGAAATGCCCATCGAGCTCATGGAAAAAGTGCTGGGCAAAAACGGGATTTCGCTCTGGAAAAAAGCAAACGGCATTGATAAATCGCCGGTGATTCCTTTCCACGACAAGAAATCCATTTCGTCTTCGCTCACTTTCGAGCGCGACACGATCGACGTCATCCGCCTGAAAGAAATTCTCACCACCATGGCGGAAAAACTTTCCTTCTATCTCCGCAATGGAAATAAAATGACCGGCTGCGTTACCGTTACCGTGCGTTATTCCGATTTCGACACACGCACAAAACAGGAACACGTCGAGTTTACATCGTGCGATGATATACTCATTCAAACCACGCAGAATCTTTTCGATAAACTCTATGACCGGCGCGTACTCTGCCGTTTGGTAGGTGTGCGGTTCAGTCACCTCGTGGAAGGCGGACACCAGATCAATTTGTTTGAAGACAGCGAAGAAAAAATTAAACTCTACCAGGCTATGGATAAAATCAGGAACAAATACGGACAGGATGCAGTACAACGCGCGGTTGCTATGGACAAAACGGGGATTGGGCAGATGGCGAATCCGTTCAATGGACAGAGGTCGTTTGTGCCGGCACATCGACGGATTTAACTCCGACTAAAAATTTACACGGCGACACGGCGTTAAAAGAAAAGCTAATCCAATACCCGGGCGCCCACGGCGAGACCAGGGCAGGATTTCCGCAATGCGGAAATCCGACCGTCTCTTAGAGAAGAGTATTCGTCCCGCCTTAGCCATTGAGTTACCGTAACCTCGCCGTGAGCGCCCGGGCTTAGAATAAGGAACACAAATAAAAAAGCGCCGTGTCGCCGTGTCATAAAATGCAATTAGAATAAAAACATAGACAAGAAATCGAGCGCACCGATTTTTGTCCGACAACAAACGTTTGTTACCGACTAATGTGAAAGAGTGGCTCTACATTTGGAAAAAATAATTAATACTTAACTATTATGGAACAATATGCAAGCGTAACAAAACCAAGAATGACGGCAACAGAAGTAAATGCATTAACTGATCGGATCGTAGATGCATGTTTTGCTGTACACAGAAACATGGGTCCTGGACTCAGCGAAACAATCTATGAAGAATGTTTAATTAAAGAATTTAAACGTCGAAAGATCAACTACGGATCCCAGGTTAGAATTGAAATCAAATATCTCGGGGAACCACTTTCGAAGCATCTTATTCTTGATCTTCTTGTTGAAGATGAAGTAATTCTTGAACTAAAAGCAGTCGAGGATTTCGCTCCGATACATGAAGCGCAGTTACTGACCTACATGCGGTTAACGCAAAAACAGATTGGATACCTGATCAATTTCAACGTTAAGCTCATGAAATACGGAATCCGGAGGTTGAGGATCGGATGACCAAATAACATTTTTCCATTGAAGTAAACAACCCAATCACCTTAGCGATCAAGTTACAGTAACCTCGCCGTGAGCGCCCGGGTTTAGAATAAGAAACACAAAGAAAAAGCGCCGTGTCGCCGTGTTAAATTTTATCCCGTCGTAATTAAACCGAAGACCCCAATTAAACAAATGCTCCTCAACTGCCACACCTTCTTCTCTTACAAATACGGCACCCTGTCGCTGAAACGCCTTTTCGCCGAAGCAGAGAAAAAATCGTGGAATTGTTTTGCCGTTACCGATATCAACAGCACTTCCGCCTGCATCGATTTCATCCGTCTTGCCCCTGAGAACGGAATTCGTCCTGTAGTGGGAATTGATTTCCGGAATGCATCCGAACAGAAATACATTGGCCTTGCACGGAACAACGCCGGCTTTCGCGAGCTGAATGAACATCTTTCGTTTTACAATCACAACAATCAGCCGTTTGAAAACCGCGCGCCGGAATTTCTGAACGCATATATTATTTATCCGTGGAGTCCGGCTGAAGCAGGCAGGGACAACACACCGAAAGAATTGCGCGACAATGAATTCATCGGGATACGCCCTGCGCAGGTGAACCGGTTATTGTTTTCCGATCTGAAAAACAAATTACACAAACTGGTTATTCTCGCTCCAGTGACGTTCGAATCGAAAAAAGATTTCAACGCACACCGGTTGCTGCGCGCCATCGACACCAATCTTTTGCTGAGCATGCTTCCGAAATCAGAAGAAGCACAGGCCGATGAAATGATGATGACCGAAGAGGAACTCCGCACAGCTTTTATCCGCTTCCCGGAAATTGCGGAGAACACCCAGCGGATGATGGATGATTGTGAAATTCATTTCGATTTTAAAACGAATAAAAACAAAAAACAATTCACCGGTTCTCCCGCAGAAGACTTTCAGCTCATCCGCACCGAATGTGAGCGGGGACTGAAATACCGTTATGGTGCGGCTCCATCCAACGTGCTCGAACGTGTAGAGAAAGAACTGAAGCTCATCCGCGATCTCGATTTCTGTTCATACTTTCTCATCAACTGGGATATGGTGAATTATGCGCGTAGCAAAGATTACTACTACGTAGGACGCGGTTCGGGTGCCAACAGCATGGTCGCGTATTTGCTCCGCATCACCGACGTTGATCCCATCGAACTTGATCTTTACTTCGAACGGTTTATCAATCCATACCGGACAAACCCACCCGATTTCGACATCGATTTTTCTTCGTACGAAAGAAACG